>CASFSC010000060.1 GCA_949296995.1 uncultured Alistipes sp.
AGTTCGACACTGGAAAGCATTTTTTTCGTATGTCCGATCGAAGGCACTATAACTAATACAAACATCACTACACCGACGCCGCCCAACCAATGTGTCGAAGAACGCCAAAATAACAGACCGCGAGGCAAAGCCTCTACATCCTTTAATATAGTCGAGCCCGTAGTCGTAAATCCAGAAGTACTTTCAAACCAGGCATTGACCAAATCGAATTCACCTCCCCACAACAGATAGGGCAACATTCCGACCACACAAGCCAACAGCCATGCACCCACGACTACGACATACCCTTCTTTGGAACTCAATGTACCTGTATCTTTACTGACAAATATAAGGGGGAAACAACCCAAGGCAGAAGTCAAAATAAAACTTAACAACAGAGGGTAAAAAGCCGTATCAAAATTATTGATTAATGAAACAGCGGCAGACAACAGCATAAATGTCGCCGTAAACAGCAACACGACACCTATATATCTTAATACCACATTCGGTCTCATACCCCTGAGAATCTATAAATTATTCTGTTTTAGCAGATTTTTTACACTGTTCAATAAGTTTTTCTATATACTCTTTAAGTCTCAAGACTTCATCACGTCCGGCCACAGTAATTTTAAACGGAACCTTATAAGTAAGGAAGTTATTCAGTGCCGATGTAATTTTTATGACAGGACGTATATAATAGAAATCCACGAAATAGAAAAACATCATAATTATCAATATTGCTATACACAATGTAATAATACCCGGCATTATTGAACGATACGCATTGCTTTCCAAACGTCCGGCATTCACGTTTATCATATTCTGAGAAGAAGTGATAAATGTCTTGATAGCATTACTCACGCCGTCATAAGCAGGACGATAATCGTCGGTAAACCATACGGGATCATATTCAGTAGCTTTACCTTGAGACATTTGTGTATCCACGGTATTTACATATCGCAGATTGGTAGCATAGACTGAATCCAGGACAGGAATATCTCCCACAATAACGGTAAGATCCCTAAACGCCTGGTCAAAACGGTTTCGACCTGCTGTCAGAATGGAATTATAGGTTGCGTCATCGGTAACCATCATCTGAAAAAGAGCCGTATTTTGGTCCTGTATGGATTCGAGCATAACATTTGCCAATTCCATATTACGCAAACGGTCTCCTATTACATTTTGAGTTGTATTACTAAGTCTTTTCAACTCGAAAAAAGACATCATTCCTGAAAAAAACAGCAAGAAAGCCAACAGAATAAAGCCAAGCATAATCTTGCGTCTTATACCCATAGTACGATTAACCATAACTACCGATTATAATTGAATGACAAATATACTAATTTTAGTTTTATAAACCGCTATTACAAAGAAAGAAGAGCATCAACAGTACCGTCTTCATTCAAATCACCTAATCTGACACGACTTATACGGTTTATCAACGTTCTGTCATAAGGTGTCCGTACCCTTATATAATTACCTGTATATCCGAACATATACCCTCCATGTCGAGTACTTTCCCATAACACTTCCGCCTCTTTGCCTGCAAAACGGGAACAAAAATCGCCATGCAATTTATCAGACAAATCCATAAGTTTTGCAACTCGTTCAGACGAAACGGCAGGTTTAACTTTGTCTTCATATTCTGCAGCTGGAGTATTGGGACGGACAGAGTAGGGGAAAACATGCAAAAACGAAGGTTTTATTCTTTTTAAAAATTCATACGTTGCTTCAAAATCGGCATCTGTTTCACCGGGAAATCCCACGATAACATCTATACCGAAAAACGCATCCGGCATAACCTTTCTTACAGCATTTATTCTATTTTCAAATTTCCCCGTATTATAGCGACGACGCATCAATGCAAGAATACGATCGCAGCCACTTTGTAAAGGGATATGAAAATGAGGTTGGAATTTTGAAGATTCCGACGTAAAAGAGATGATATCGTCAGTCAATAAATTAGGTTCGATCGAAGATATACGATAACGGTCGATTCCTTCCACTTTATCCAATGCCTTCAATAAATCCAGGAAAGATTCTCCTGTCGTACGACCGAAATCACCCGTATTGACACCTGTCAAAACTATCTCCCGTTGACCTTTGGAGGCTATCTGCACAGCTTCGTCGACAAGGTTTCTTATAGGAATATTACGGCTTGCCCCACGAGCCAAAGGTATGGTACAATATGTACAGTGATAATCGCAGCCATCCTGCACCTTAAGAAATGCCCTTGTACGATCGCCCGATGAAAATGCTGAAAAAAAGTTGGTCAACTCTTCGGCTTCACAACTGTGTATCGAAACTCCAGACTTAACCCCATTCAGAGATGTCACATATTCGAATACCGAACCTTTCTCATTATTGCCTATAACGAGATCCACGCCCTTGATAGAAGCCACTTCCTGAGGCTTAAGCTGGGCATAACAGCCTGTAACGGCAATTATGGCATCAGGATTCCCCTTAATAATACGTCGAATGATATTCCGACACTTTTTATCGGCATGTTCTGTTACAGAACAACTGTTTATAATATAAATATCAGCCTGTTCGCCTTTCCCGGCCAAAGTAAAACCTCCTGATTCGAACTCCCGTGCCACGGTCGATGTTTCTGAAAAATTGAGTTTACAGCCGAGCGTATAGAATGCTACTTTTTTGGAATTCACTGTTTACATATAAATTTATCGACGCAAAAATATAAAAACTACACCATATTTAGTATTTTTGCATTTCAATAATCTGTTTATGGACTTCTTTGCAGAAATTGCACAATATAAATTCCTTACCAATGCTGCCATTGCATGTCTGCTTTCGGGCATAACATGCGGAATAATCGGGACATATGTCGTATGCCGCAGATTGGTATTCCTGAGCGGAGGTATAACACACGCATCTTTCGGAGGAATAGGCATAGCATACTACATGGGTGCAAATCCTATTTTGGGAGCTACGATTTTCGCTATACTGTCGGCTTTGGGGATAGAGGCGTTTTCTTCGAAAGCACAGATCAGAGAAGATTCCGCGATAGGGTTATTATGGTCGCTCGGAATGGCCATAGGCATAATATTCATATACTTGACACCCGGATATGCCCCTAACTTAATGAGTTTTCTGTTCGGAAACATATTAACCGTAACATCACAGGACATAATAATAATGGCAATCGTTACAGCCGTTATTGTCCTCCTGTTCGCATTGTTTTACAGACCGGTGCTATACATAGCATTCGACCGTGAATTTTCACGCACACAAAACATGCCTACAAAAACGGTCAGCTACATCATGGCTGCGCTTATTGCAATAACGATAGTAATGTCGATACGAATCGTGGGCATCGTGCTTCTTATATCTTTACTCACAATACCCGCAGTAATAATAAACCAACTGACGAAATCTTTTTTAAAAATAGCCGTTTTTGCGTCTTTGACAGCATCTTTAAGCACTTTCATCGGACTGTATATCAGCTATAAAACAGATATTCCATCCGGTGCTTCAACAATATTTGTATTAACATTCACGCTTATTTTAGTAAAACTGCTACCTTTGTTGATCAAACGTTTCAAATGAAAACAGCTTATAAGCTCATATTAAAATCATATTTAGGGCCTATGGTCCTAACATTCTTCATCGTACTTTTCGTATTGATGATGAATTTTATATGGAGATATATCGACGAGCTTGTAGGAAAAGGGTTGACTCTCGACACAGTCGCCGAATTGATGCTGTATGCGTCAGCCACACTTATTCCTATGGCACTTCCATTGGCAACGCTTTTGGCGGCGATAATGACATTGGGAAATCTCGGCGAAAACTATGAACTTCTTGCTCTGAAATCAGCAGGAATTTCGTTACCGCGAATATTGAAACCACTTATAATAGTGGTAATAATAGTTGCAATAGGAAGTTTTTTTATCGCTAACAATGTTGTACCGAAAGCCAATAAGAAAATGCTTACCATGCTGTATGACATACGCCAGCAAAAACAATCCATAGAATTCAAGGACGGACTGTTTTTCAACGGCATAGAAAATATGAGTATCCGTGTAGGCAAACAGAATCCAAAGACCAAGCTATTGCATAACGTATTGATTTATGACACGAGAGATCCTAAAAATACGATGAAAACGATTATGGCCGATTCGGGTTACATAACCGTTTCAGACGACAAAAAGTATCTGCTTATAACTCTTTTCAATGGTAATTCCTACGATGCAAACAGAGGATATGAATGGTTTGACAAAAGCACATTGCAACACTCCATGTTCGATGTGCAAAACGGGGTATTCAGTCTGGAAGGTTTCAGCATGGAACGAAGCGACAATAATCTGTTCAACAACAGTCAAACAAAAAACATCCGCGAACTGGAAATTGGGATAGATTCTCTTACTGGTATCAGTGAAGCCGTCATAGTAAGTTCGTTCAAGCCGATGCTTAAGGATTATGTTTTCAGATACGACAAGAGCATATTGCCGGACGATTCTACAGGAATAAGACAGAAACCCGATAAAGATAAAATATGGGTATACGTACAAGACAGTCTTCAGAATCTGAGTATAGATTCGAAAAAGCATATATATAATAATGCGTTGAACGATATACGAAATGCCCGAAGTACATATTCATACGATGAAAACACTTCAAAAACGACCATTACCGATTTGTATAAATATAAAGTGGAATGGCACAGGAAAATGTCATTGCCTATATCCATTATCATATTTTTCCTGATAGGGGCGCCATTGGGAGCCATCATCCGTAAAGGAGGGTTGGGTACACCTATTGTCATATCGGTACTGTTTTTTGTTATTTACTATATCATCAGCATAACAGGGGAAAAAATGGCCCGAGAAGGCACATGGGGAGCTTTCAGCGGAATGTGGATATCGACAATAATATTGTTCCCCATAGCAGTTTATTTAACATACAAGGCAACTAACGATTCGGGGTTGTTGGATGCCGAATGGTATCATATACGTTATAAGAAAATTAAAGAATTCGTCAAAAATAAATTTACGTTCAAACATAAAACCAAAGAAAATGTCACAGGAAAACAGTAATAAAACCTCTATGCTGAATACAGTGGAAGAGGCTATGGAAGATATCCGTAACGGAAAAGTGATTATAGTGGTTGATGATGAAGATCGTGAAAACGAAGGAGACTTCATAGTAGCTGCAGAAAAGATAACACCCGAGATAGTAAATTTCATGTTGCATAACGGAAGAGGAGTTTTGTGCGCCCCTCTTACTGAAGACCGTTGCAAAGAGTTGGAATTGGATATGCAGGTATTGGAAAATACATCAGTGCTGGGAACACCGTTTACCGTTTCAGTCGATTTACTCGGACACGGATGTACGACAGGAGTGTCAGCAACAGACAGAGCTTCGACAATCAAGGCATTGATAGATCCCGACACAAAACCGAGCGACTTGGGACGTCCGGGCCATATATTCCCTTTAAGGGCACGCAACAAAGGGGTATTACGCCGTCCTGGCCACACCGAAGCCGTAGTAGACCTCACACGCATGGCCGGATTGAAAGCGGGAGGAGCCCTGATCGAAATAATGAACGAAGACGGCACCATGGCGAGACTGCCCCAATTACTAGAAATAGCAAAAAAATTCGGTTTGAAAATAGTTTCGATAGCTGATATTATTGCATATCGTTTACGCACCGAATCTATCGTACAAAAGGGGGATGCAGTAGATATGCCTACCGAATGGGGACACTTCAAGTTGATACCATTCATTCAGAAAAGCAATGGATTGGAACATGCTGCAATTATAAAAGGGGAATGGAAAGACGACGAGCCCGTACTTGTACGTGTCCACTCATCATGTATTACGGGAGACATTTTCGGTTCGTGCCGTTGCGATTGCGGTCAACAATTACACGAAGCGATGAAAATGATAGAAAAAGAGGGTAAAGGAGCTGTAATATACCTGAATCAGGAAGGACGCGGCATCGGATTTTTCAACAAAATAAAAGCATACAAACTTCAAGAACAGGGATATAATACGGCAGAAGCCAACGTAATGTTAGGATTCAAAGTCGACGAACGGGATTACGGGGTAGGAGCGAGCATTATCCGTGAACTAGGGATCAAAAACATACGTCTGATGACCAACAATCCTCAGAAAAAAGTTGGGCTTGAAGGATATGGGATACGCATAGTCGAAAATGTTCCTATTATTATTCCGTCGAACAAATACAACGAAAAATATCTCGAAACGAAAGAGGCATTGATGGGACATAAACTGGGAATTTTCAAACATTAATCGCGATGAACGAAAGTGCCAAAAATTTACGCATAGTATATATGGGAACCCCTGACTTTGCAGTAGCTCCACTGCAAAGATTGGTTGAAGAGGGATACAATGTCGTCGGGGTGGTTACCATGCCCGACAAACCGGCAGGACGCGGACAAAAAATACAGGAAAGTGCCGTAAAAAAATACGCGTTGCAAGCGGGCCTGAGAATCCTGCAACCAGAAAAATTGAAAAATCCGGCATTCATAGAACAGTTCCGTTCTTTGAATGCAGACCTCGGGATAGTTATTGCCTTCAGGATGCTGCCTGAAGTTATCTGGTCTATGCCTCGTCTTGGCACCTTCAATCTGCATGCATCCCTACTTCCTCAATATCGTGGTGCGGCTCCTATCAACTGGGCAATTATAAACGGAGAAACGACTACGGGTGTTACCACCTTTTTTCTAAACAATGAGATAGACAAAGGGGATATCTTGGCACAAAAAGCCATTACCATCGACCAAGAAGACAATGCAGGCACACTACATGACAAATTGATGCTCACAGGTTCGGATTTGGTCATAGAAACGGTAGAGATGATAGCGGACGGAAGTAATAATGCAATTCCACAATCTGTCACACAGGAGATTACAATAAAAGATGCTCCCAAGATATATAAAGAGACATGCCATATAAACTGGAATATGGACTGCTGCAACATCATCAATTTCATACGCGGTCTGAGCCCGTATCCGGCTGCATGGTGTGAACTGCAAAAACAGAATGGAGACATTATAACGGCCAAAATATTCAAAGCACATTCTGAGCAGAGAACTCCAGACCGAGAAAAAAACAATAAAACCGGCAAGGAACAATCCGGAAAATTTCTGACAGACGGTAAATCATATCTGAAAGTTACCTGTGCAGACGGCTATATATATATCGACGAGCTGCAAGCTGCCGGCAAAAAACATATGACGACCGAAGAATTTTTACGAGGTTTCAGAGTTTTTCAATAATATCCATACCGCGCATTATAGCCGTTTCATTTTGAGGCAGTGTTTTGTGCAACCGTTCCGGAAGAGATTTTTCCAATCCCCGGATAACATTATTCAATTCAACAACGGGCTTTATTTTCAAATAACCGCCAAGCACCATGGTATTGAATACACGGGGATTGCCAGAACGAACGCTTTCAACAGTCGCAGGAATTGTATATATCTGTATATCCGTACGGGTAGGAAGGTTCACTATTCCATTAGGATCGTATATAAGCACACCTCCTTTTTTTACCCGTGGTTCAAATTTATCCATACTTTGCTGATTAAGTATAATGGCCGTATCGTAATCATGTACTATCGGAGAACTGATAGGCCTATCGCTCAATATAACGGTAACATTTGCAGTTCCGCCACGCATTTCAGGGCCGTACGAAGGCATCCATGTAACCTCAAGTCCCTGCATAACACCTGAATAAGCCAATATTTTACCCATAGAAAGCACTCCTTGTCCGCCAAAACCTGCAATTATAATCTCTTCTTTCATAAAATTTTACTATTCGCCTTACATAAAATCGAGCTACACTTCTCAATCATACCAAATAAATTATCAACATTTCAAATCGCCAAGAGGATATATCGGAAACATATTCTCTTCCATCCATTTATTGGCAGCCACAGGTGACATTTTCCAACCGGAGTTGCATGTTGCGACTATCTCTATAAATGACAATCCCTTACCTTGCATGGAATTGTCAAATGCCTTACGTATTGCCTTTTTAGCCTTACGTACGGCCGATGCGGTATGCACACTCTGTCGACTGATATAACAAACTCCTTCCAGATGTGCAATCATATCAGCCACCTTGAACGGATAGCCATGCATACCGGCATCGCGTCCCCCCGGTGTAGTAACCGTCTTCATACCCAAAAGGGTAGTGGGGGCCATTTGTCCTCCTGTCATACCGTATATGGCATTGTTTATGTAAATTATAGCAATATTGTCTCCACGGTTGCAAGCGTGTATCGTTTCACCTGTTCCGATAGCAGCAAGGTCTCCGTCACCCTGATAAGTAAAAACGAGTTTATCAGGACGCACTTTTTTGATAGCCGTGGCAACTGCTGCCGCACGACCATGAGCTGCCTGCACCCAATCTATATCGATATAATCGTATGCCAATACAGAACATCCAACAGGCGATATGCCTATCGAATCATGCTCCATTCCCATCTCATCTATAACTTCAGCAATAAGCTTATGCACCGTTCCATGGCTGCAACCCGGACAAAAATGCATTACTTTGTCCGTCAACAATCGAGGTTTGGCATAAACCAGATTTTCTGCTTTTATCTCTACATTCTGTGACATAATCATTGAAATTTTTCTTTAAAACCTGCGTATACTTCTGCCGGAGAGTGGACAATTCCCCCCACACGACCATAATGATGTACCGGGACACGAAATTCAGCCGCACTGCGTACATCTTCGACCATTTGCCCCATACTCATTTCGACCGAAAGAAAACCTTTCACACGATGCGACAGCTCACGGATTGCTTTGACAGGAAAAGGATACAACGTAATCGGACGCAACAGCCCGAGTTTTACCCCCTCTTCACGAGCCATTTCAACCACCTTATAACTTATGCGAGCCGATGAACCGTAAGCCACCAATACATAATCGGCATCATCGCACATCACTGTTTCATATTCCACCTCATTTTGTTCGATTTGGGCATATTTACGTCCGAGTTTCAAATTGAACTGTTCCTGTATGTCGGAATCCAACTCCACGGATGTAATGATATTGCGTTTTCGTCCGACAGGTTTACCCGTTACAGCCCAATCTCCGAAATGTTCTGCGATATATTCATCGCTCCATCGTGCGACAGGGGTGCTCAAAACAACCTTTTCCATCATTTGGCCGATCACTCCATCGGTCAGTATCATAACCGGATTACGATACTTGAAAGCCAAATCGAACCCCTTGGAGACAAAATCATACATCTCTTGCACGGAATAAGGAGCCAATACTATGAGATGAAAATCCCCATGACCGCCTCCTTTTACAGCCTGGAAATAATCGGCCTGAGATGGTTGTATGGTTCCGAGTCCCGGACCTCCCCGCGAAACATTCACTATCAGACAAGGCAGTTCAGCTCCAGCCAAATAGCTCAAACCCTCACTCATCAAACTTATTCCCGGACTCGACGAAGATGTCATGACCTTTTTGCCGCAAGCAGCGCCACCGTAAACCATATTAATAGATGCCGTTTCACTCTCACTCTGTAAAACCACCATCCCCGTAGTTTCCCATGGGCGAAGTTCCATCAATGTTTCCAATATTTCCGACTGAGGTGTTATAGGATATCCAAAATAGGCATCGCAACCGCACCTGACGGCAGCCTCGGCTATGACTTCATTACCCTTCATTAATCTTATCTCTTCCATACCCGCTATATTTTCTCTCTGTAAACCACTATACAACTGTCAGGACAGACCAATGCACAACTTGCACACCCCACACAATCCTCAGCTTTCACAACCGAAGCATAGTTATACCCTTTACCGTTCACTTTTCTGGAAAGCGACAAAACATCGGAAGGGCATGCTGCGACACAGACCTCACACCCTTTGCATCGTTCTACATCTATAATTACTTTTCCCTTGATCTTGGACATATTCTTTTCATGTTTATGTACAAACATAAAATCCATGCCAAAATCGACATTTTGATATTATCGCAAAATTACGATACCAAAAAAGTATGTTTCCGGCTAATTATAAAGCATAGAAAAGGAAACGGCTACCAGACTCGGCAGCCGTCATTTTATATTCACTGTTTTCTTACGAGATAAATTATTTCGGGCCGCAAAGCATAAAGCCGCACCTCTTCCGGAGAAAAATATCTGACATAATTTATCTCTTCCACATCGAAACCGACATCAGCCAAACGGGCGGCATAATCACATCCATAATCACGCAGATGGTCCTTTTGGCCGAAATGCAATTCTCTTTGTCCTGGATCTGTTATCGAAGCATCTTCATATGTAGTTTCCCTACTGAAATTGACAGGGGAGAGCATTATTCCCCAACCTCCGGGGCGCATTATACGGAACATTTCACTCATGGCCAAACGATCATTTTCGACATGTTCCAGAATATGGTTACAAAACACTATATCAAAACTTTCATCCGCAAAAGGAATATTTTGAATATCCATTTTAACCTTTGCCAAAGGTGATTCTATATCCGCCGTGACATAATTTTCACCATAAAGTTTTTCAAACCTTTTTATGAAACAATACTCCGGAGCCACATGCAGGATTTTACGATTTTCAAAATTTTCTGACTTACTGTCAAAAAAATCAGTTTCATTCTGCAAGTAGAGCCACATCAGACGGTGACGTTCGAGAGCCAGACACCAGGGACACAAAGCATTATCCCGCTGTACAGCATACCCATAAGGCATAAACTTACGATAACGGCTGCCACATATCGGACACTCGACACCACGGCCCATATACGCAAGGCCCATTACAGGTGTACATACATGTACTACACGCTGAATATATTTGCGTGGCACCTTGTGTAATACGAATTTTATCAATTTCTTCATATCGCAAACCGCACAGGGAATTATTCTTCTTGAGATAACACAGCTTCGACATCACTCTCGGCCTTGCGCAATTTTTCGCGACAAAACTTTATCAATTCGGTAGCACGTTTTACCTGCTCTCCGAGTTCGTCAACCTCCATCTGTTCGCTATTGAAACGTTCAAGAATCTTTTCAACCTCTGCAATGGCAGCCGAATATGTCATCTCTTTCTTAACCATTGTTTCTTCTCTTTTTTATTTTGTCTACGGTGGCATCTACCACCACATCTCTCATTAATATCTCAATCTTTTCTTTTTCCGACAAAGCCGCACCGTCACGCACTACATGTCCTCCACTTCGCACTATCGCAAAGCCCAAATCGACAATACGTTCAGGACTTTTACTTTCGACCAACTGTCCCAACAAAGATAGCTCTTTAGATCGGGATGTAAGATATGCAGCACATTTTTCTTTCAACCGTTGTGAAGCAGTTTTTAATCGGTTAGACTGTATTGTAAACAGATGTAAAACCATACCCATAGCCGAAACCGCTTTTTGCAAACGCTGTTCTGATTTTTCCACAAGTTGCAAAGCTTCACTCGCAATCATCTGTTGTAAGTCATACAATATAGCATCAAACCTGTCGAGATTTTCATTCAGATAAACTGCAACGGCCGTAGGGGTTTTCAATGATAAAGCAGCTACCATATCAACTACGCTCTGATCCTTATCATGCCCTATACCTGTAATGACAGGAATAGGGAACTGAGCCACATAACTTGCCAGGCGATAACTGTTGAAACACCCCAAATCGCTCTGTGAGCCACCGCCTCGTATCATAACCACAACGTCGAAATCGTCACTATCCTGTGCGACCCTACACAATGCATCGACAATGGAATCTTCTGCGTCATTGCCCTGCATAAACGCATCGAAAAGAGTAATTTCATAATAAAAACCGCTTTTACCCAATTCCTTCATAAAATCCTGGTAACCTGCGGCATTTCTCGATGAAACAACGGCAACACGTTGTATAACCTCAGGCAAAGGAATTTCGCGGTTCATATCATATACGCCATCTTTTTTCAACTGTTCGATAGTTTTCTGGCGCTGTTGTTCCATATCGCCAAGCGTATAGGCCGGATCTATATCCATTATCTGAAATGAAAGGCCGTAAACCTCATTGTAAACGACAACTCCTTTTATAAGTACTTTCAATCCTACAGATAATTGTTGCCCGGTAACCGACACAAAATAATGCGACACCATACTGTATGTACTCCGCCATATTACAGCATTCAATTTAGCTTTCGGCAAATGGCTATCGTCGCTCTTTTCCACCAATTCGAGATAACAATGCCCCGAATAGTTCACCTTAAGTTCACTGATTTCAGCCATAACCCAATAGGGTAAGGGATGAGCCTCATCTATACCCTTTTTTATAAGTGACTGTAATTGGCAAAGAGTAAGGTATTCCATAAAAATTTATCAATTATTCACTCTGAATACCTTTTGAACACCCTTAATTTTCAAAATATTGTAAATAACGGCATCCACCATCTGAGCACTGGTAACTTCGATATTTATCAATCCTGAAAGTACTCCACCTATGGAGTTCAGGCTCATGGACCGGATATTTATTTTCAAATCGCGATTGATAACCTCGGCTATTCGGTTAACCAAACCTACCGAATCTTCAGCCTGTACACGCACCGTTGCACGGAACGATCCCTTAGCAGCAGCAGGCTGCCATCGAGCTGGTTGTACACGATAAGGATAACGTTCCCTCAAACGTTGCGCATTCGGACAATCCTGACGGTGTATGGTAATACCGTTGTTTATCGTAATAAATCCGAATACCTCATCTCCAAAAATAGGGTTGCAACATTTTGCAAGTTTATAATCTATATTACTGAGATTTTCAGCTATTATAAGCGCATCATCACTCTCCTGGGTATTTTTCTGTGTAATCGCAAGAGGTTTACGGACAGGTTCCGGAGATTCATTATTTATATTACGTTGTAAAATCTCCTTGATATCGGTCAGCAATATCTCCTGTTGTGCAATTTTACCGTACAGTTGAGTCCCGGTACGAAGTTTATAATATTTGCACAATAATGTTACGGCATCATCCATCGCGATAGGAAGTTTCCAATTCTTTATCTTACGCTCCAACTCTTCACGCCCCAAACTGGCAGCTTTGGCTGCCTCCTCACGCAAGTATGCTTTTATACGGTTACGAGCCTTACTCGTTTTGACAATATTGAGCCAATCAGGTTTGGGTTTCTGATTTTTAGAGGTCAGTATCTCTACAATATCGCCATTTTTCAGCACCTCTTTGAATGATACGTTTCGATGGTTGACTTTACCACCAACACATATAGAACCGAGATTAGAATGTATCTCAAATGCAAAATCCAAAACAGTGGATCCTTCGCTCATTTTGCGCAAATCACCGGTAGGAGTGAATACGAAAATCTCTCCAGAAGACAGTTTGGCATCGAACTTTTCAACCAAAGATTCTGTCGTGGTATGCTCCATAATCTCACGCAATTTCCCAAACCACTCCTCAGTTCCCATACCACTGCCTTTAACTCCTTTATAACGCCAATGCGCAGCAACTCCCCGTTCGGCAATTTCATCCATACGTTCACTGCGGATCTGTATCTCGACCCATTTCCCTTCAGGGGTAACAACCGTCGTATGCAATGATTCATACCCGTTGGATTTAGGTATCGATATCCAATCCCTCATACGATCAGGATTAGGCGTGTAAAAATCCGTAACGATGGAGTATACATTCCAACAATACGCCTTTTCCTGTTCTTTGTCACAATCGAGTATGATACGTATGGCAAAAAGATCGTAAACCTCATCGAAACCTATATTCATACGTTTCATCTTACGCCATATGGAATATATCGATTTGGTACGGCTTTTCAAATGGTATTTAAATCCATGAGCCTTCATCTTTTCCTCTATCGGCGCAACGAATCTTTTGATAAACTCTTCACGTTCCGATGCAGTTTCTGCCAAACGTTGTTCTATATATGCAAAATCCTTAGGTTCAAGATATTTAAGAGATATATCTTCAAGTTCCGATTTAATATTGTACAAACCCAATTTATGCGCTATCTGAGCATACAGATTAAGGCTTTCCCAGGACTTTTTCTCAATTTTATCAGAAGGAAACATACTGAGCGTACGCATTATTTCCAACCTGTCGGCAAGTTTTATCAGAATAACCCTCGGATCGGTCGAATACGAAACTATAAGCTCCCGGAAATTATCCACCTGATCACTTTCGACCTTAGGATCTACATCAGAAATATTATTCAACCCTTTAAGTATTCCGATACATTGTTCCCCATATTTTTCACCGACCTCTTCGGCTGTGAGCATACCCAGTCGCACAACATCGTGCATAATAGTCGAAATGACAGAATTACGTCCCAACCCGATCTCCTTCATAACAATCATCGCCGTATTTATGGAATGGGTTATAATCGGAGAATTGTCATAACGCTGAATGCCGTTCAATTTTTCGGCCGCAATAGACAATGCATCGCGAATCATATTGTTACTCAATTCGCTAAAATAGCTCTTGGCCATTTCAAGAAACGGAACATAATATTGGGGTTCCAACGCAATCTCTCTCTCTGTAAATTCCATCTTTTTAGCATATTGATTATGGCTATAAAAGTAATTATTTTTTCGTGAATTTTAAATAAATTTCAAATCAATAAAGGAATTGAATCGCACTTGACGATTAATCGAAAAAACGTAACTTTGTATAGGCAAACACCTTTTTATTTTATAAACCCGAACTATGGAAAAGCTTAAAGAGCTGCTTAAACTGGTATGGTCTAAAGATTTGTATGTCAAAGATAATTTAACTACTATCGGAGGTGAACCCATAAGCATAATAAACAACGGAACGCCCGTAAATGACACGGACGATCATGGCATAGATATTACAGGAGCTGTTATAGAAATAGATGGAACTACATACAGAGGAGGCATAATAGTCAGCCCCAAATCGTCTGATCTGAAAAATATGCAAACCAATAGCACTTCATTATACGACAACGCCATACTTATAGTCGTAGATGATGCAGATACCATAATATGTCGTTCCGACGGTTCTGTAATTCCTACGATAGAGTTAAAATTCCCCGACAAAATAAGAGAAACTTACCGACAACTATTGAATGACAGTACATCCTTCGGCTGTGCTTCAGCATTTGCCAAATTCAAACCGATAGATCGTTATGCTTATATCACACGTCTTACGATAGAACGGCTACAACGCAAACACGATGATTTCAAGAAACTATACAATGATTCTGGAGAGAATTGGTATGAAGCTTTCTACATAACACTTTTCGGGGTGATGGGTGCAGGCAGCAATAAAGAAGCCTACATAAAACTGGCACGCACAGTTCCTTATAACATTATAACCCGTCTGAAAGATTCCGTATTTGATATGGAAGCCATACTTTTAGGCAGTTCAGGTCTGTTGACCGTACAATATCCGGACGAATACACCTCAAAACTGATAGCACGCTTCGAAGAATTGCGAAAAACTTTCAATATAATTCCAATGCGTTACAACGAATGGGATCTCACTTCAAACAAACCGTATCATCATCCAGTCATCAGAATAGTTGAACTTGCAGCATTGTTCTTTTCCAAAGAGCTTCTGTTTGCACAACTCATGGAATGCCGTACACCGGAACAGGTAAGGGATGTGATGTCGGCCGAAGCATCACCATACTGGACCAATCACTTTGTCCCGAGCACGAAAAGTGGAAATTCAATAAAACGCATAGGTAACACCATGATGAACATTATCACCATCAACCTTGTAGTTCCCATGATAGCCACATACGGCAAAATATATAACAATGAAGCCTTGCTCGAAAGAGCGATAGAACTGTTGGAAAAAGTTCCGGCCGAAAAGAACCGTTATACCATAGGTTGGAATTCAAGAGGCGTTGATATAGAAAACGCTTTCTTCTCTCAAGGTATTATACAACTTTCACGGGAATATTGTGAAAAAAAGAGATGTACTCAATGTAATATTGGAGAAAACCTGTTTTGTTTTAAATAAAAAAATTAAATTTGTACCCTAATTATTTACACGAAAAGATTATAAGATTATGGGATTAATGACCGGGATGCTGAAACTTTTTTTCGGCACCAAAAGCGATAAAGACCGCAAAGAGATTGAACCGTACATAGAAAAGATAAAAGCGGTCTATCCAAGTATAGAAAAACTTTCCAACGACGAATTAAGACAAAAAAGCGAAGATCTTAAAGCTGAAATAGCCGCCTATATAGAAGCTGACGAAAAAGAGATCGCTGATTTGAAAGTCAAACTCGAAAATGTGGACACATCGTTGGATGAAAAAGAGAGCATTTCGAAAAAGATAGACAGCATTACGGAAGAGATAGACCGTAAAATTGAAGAAAAACTGGATCAACTTTTGCCTGTTGCCTTTGCAATCGTTAAAGATACGGCACGCAGATTCAAGGAAAACACGGAAATTGTAGTTACGGCCAACGATTTCGACCGTAATTTAGCCGCCACAAAAGACTTTGTAAAAATAGATGGAGACAAAGCCATATATTCCAATTCATGGGTAGCCGGTGGGAACAAAATCATTTGGGACATGGTTCATTACGACAGCCAGCTGTTCGGCGGGGTAGTGCTTCACAAAGGTAAAATCGCTGAAATGGCAACCGGTGAAGGTAAAACCCTCGTTGCAACCCTTCCCGTATTCCTTAATGCACTTGCAAAAAAAGGTGTGCATCTTGTAACGGTCAATGATTACCTTGCACGACGAGACTCCGAATGGATGGGCCCGATTTACGAATTCCACGGACTTTCGGTAGATTGCATAGACAAACATCAGCCCAATTCGGAAGCACGTCGAAAAGCATATATGGCTGATATCACCTTCGGTACTAACAACGAATACGGGTTCGACTACTTGCGTGACAATATGGCCATTTCGCCAGAAGATCTCGTACAGCGCAAACACCACTATGCTATTGTCGATGAAGTAGACTCCGTTTTGATTGATGATGCCCGTACTCCTCTTATTATTTCCGGTCCAGTTCCCAAAGGGGACGACCAAATGTTTGAAGAGTATAGGGGAGCGGTGGAAAATCTGTTCAATCAGCAAAGAAATCTTGTCACACAACTGCTTGCAGATGCCAAACGCCTCATATCTGAAGGTAAAACCGAAGAAGGCAGCGTTCTTCTGTACCGTGCACACAAAGGACTTCCCAAATACAAACCTCTCATTAAATATTTGAGCGAACCAGGGATTAAAGCCATGATGCTCAAAACGGAAAATATCTACATGCAGGACAATAACCGTCGTATGCCTGAAATCGTAGATGAACTCTATTTCGTGATAGATGAAAAACTTAATGCGGTAGAGTTGATGGATAAGGGTCACGAAACTCTGTCGAAAAGTTTCGGAGAAGATAAATTTTTCGTTTTGCCTGACATAGGAGCCATGATTGCCGATCTTGAAAAACAAGAGATCTCGGCTGAAGAAAAAGCGGCAAAAAAAGATGAAATATTAAATGATTACGCAATCAAATCGGAACGTGTACATACTGTCAATCAGTTGCTCAAGGCATATAGCATGTTCGAAAAAGATGTCGAATATGTCGTTATGGACAACAAGGTAAAAATTGTCGATGAACAGACCGGACGTATTCTCGAAGGACGCCGCTACTCAGACGGGCTACACCAAGCCATCGAAGCAAAAGAGCGCGTTAAAGTAGAAGCTGCGACACAAACGTTTGCAACGATCACTCTCCAGAACTATTTCCGTATGTATCATAAACTTGCAGGTATGACAGGTACGGCTGAAACTGAAGCCAGTGAATTCTGGAGCATCTATAAATTGGATGTAGTCGTAATTCCGACAAACCGTCCCGTTATCCGAGATGACAAAGATGACCTTATTTACAAAACAAAACGTGAAAAATACGCCGCCGTAATCGATCATATAGACCAACTTGTAAAACAGGGCCGTCCTACACTTGTCGGTACGACATCGGTTGAAATATCTGAGTTGTTGAGCCGTATGCTCAAACTGAGAGGCATCAAGCACAACGTTCTCAATGCAAAACAGCACCAACTGGAAGCCCAGGTTGTAGCGGAAGCAGGTCAAACAGGACAAGTTACAATCGCTACCAATATGGCAGGTCGTGGTACCGATATCAAGTTGTCACCTGCGGTAAGAGAGGCTGGTGGTCTTGCAATCATAGGTACCGAACGTCATGAATCACGCCGTGTTGACCGTCAGTTAAGAGGTCGTGCAGGACGTCAGGGGGACCCGGGTTCATCACAGTTCTTCGTCTCTTTGGAAGATGACCTGATGCGTCTGTTCGGTTCGGAACGTATCGCAGGGCTCATGGACAAAATGGGATTAAAAGAGGGTGAAGTGATACAGGCTGGAATGATGTCCAAAGCGATAGAACGTGCACAGCGCAAAGTAGAAGAAAATAACTTCGGTATTCGTAAACGTCTTCTTGAATATGATGATGTTATGAATGCTCAACGAGAAGTTATTTATACACAGCGTCGACATGCATTGTTCGGAGAACGTATCGAAGTCGATATCAACAATATAATGATGGACTATGCCGAATCATTCGTTGCCACATACAGCGAAGATGATTTCGAAGATTTCAAATTCGAAATGATACGTCAGGTTGCGATAGAACCCTCATTCTCTGAAAGCGAATATAAATCGGCCAACAAGACAACTTTGACAGGAATGGTAGTCAAAGATTTCCAGGACACCTATACTCGCCGCATAAATTCTGTCGCAAACACGGCATATCCGGTAATTAAAAACGTATATGAACAAAGGGGTGGGGAATTCGAGAACATATACATTCCGATAACAGACGGAATAAAAGGTTTCAATGTTCCCGTAGACCTTAAGAAGGCATATGAGACTCAATGTAAAGAGGTGTTCAAAAGTTTCAGCAAGATTGTCATGTTGACCACAATCGATGAAAACTGGAAAGAACATTTACGTGACATGGACGATTTACGTCAGAGTGTACAAAATGCATCTTACGAACAAAAAGATCCTCTGTTGATATATAAATTCGAATCGTTCGAATTGTTCCGCAAGATGTTGGACAAAATCAACAAAGAGGTTCTGTCAACACTGTTCAAGGCATTTATCCCTGTCCGTGAAAATGTAAGTGCTCCTCAAAGAAATATTCCAAGACCCAAAACGGACATGTCTCAAATGCAAACGTCCCGAATGGAAGCCGCAGCGGCAGCCGGAGCAGCCGATAAAAGTAAACCGGCGCCTGTACATGTAGAGAAAAAGGTCGGACGTAACGAACCTTGTCCATGCGGGAGCGGTAAGAAATACAAACATTGTCACGGTAAAGGGCTATAATCCAACCGATTAAAAAAAAGCAGAACTAATTCAGTTCTGCTTTTTTTTCACAAATTAATACTCTTAATGTTCGTCGTTAAATTCATATATCTCAGTATAGGCTCAATATTTTATCCTACGAAATGATGATTGATTACATGTTAGACCGGAATATTTGTAATAATATATATTTTACAATCCGGAAATGAAACCTGAAACCGCAATAAAAAATATCCCTATAATCCTGACTAATGCATATTAGTCTCTACATTATTGTGCTTTAGGTTTCAACTGTATTACCATAATGTTTAACAGTTTCTCTGCATATTCAGGTTTAATACGCGCCTTCAAAGCATCTGTCTCACTACTAAGCTTATTATAAACAAATACTCCAGCAATGTCGGCTTTCGGATTTATATTCAATGCTTTGATTAATTGGTCGAAAGAATCGGCAAAATAATAATTATCAGCCACAGAATATATCACACCATTGAAACTATTTTTTTGAGTCTGAAGATCTTTTATCTCTATCATAGTTCCTTTGCATCATCCTTTTGAGAACTTTGAGGTTGCTGAGCATTTACAAAAGCAACAAATATCAAAGCAGGCAAAAACAACAACAACTTTTTCATATTTCATTCATTTTTAAATATTAAACATCAATATAACAGGTTCAGGATTATGAGTCAAACAAAACATTTTTTTATTTTCCCAATCGACATCGAATGATATGACAGGAAAATCAAAACTATAGTTTACCAAAGGATTTCCCTCCCAGTCAAAAGAGAAAATATTCCTTGCGTATCTGGTCAAATCAGCATCTTTATTCAATTCAATTCCATTATAGCTGACAAAAAAGATATCATCCACGGATCTGGCAGTTTCATAGACAAAATACATAGGGTCCTGTCTGAACCGATTCCCAGCCGGCGTATTAATAACGGAAAAAGTTGTTTCAATTCCCAACGGTCCGACTATTTCTTTTTTAAATTTCAGATTATTATCATATAAATCAATCGCATCGACACTTTTTGATACGACAGCTATATTTTTATTATCCGGAGAAACCGTTATATCTGACTGGAAAAATGCATTATTGGGAGTAAAATTATTGCTTGAATTCACACTTGGAAATTTATCTGAAGAAAACAACACATTTTTATCGAGATCTATTATCTCCACTCGATTATTTGAAATAGGAGTACATTGTGTAAGAAACTGAGTTCCGCCATGCAACGGGATAGCACGCATAAAGCCATTACCCGAAAAATCCAAAATATCCGTTATCTCAAAATCCGAATTAACAGTATCGTAAGCAAGCTTTATAACTTTACTTTCCGATATGCTCGATACCCATAAATTGTTACCTGTTATTTCTATATCCCGCACATCAATCAATTCTCCCGGACCTTTGCCTCTTGTGATATACTGTTTAGAAATTCCACGATTCATATCTATCATATTGATATGATTCATCACTTTATTTTCTTTAACAATAAACACTCCGGGCTTAAATATTTTTATAGATGACGGCACTCCCACGAATTGCTCATCTACAATATATTTTTCACCCATCTCAAATGTCAATACTTTATTACTTGCAAAAGAATCAAAGTCAAACGAGACATTTTGACCGGTATTCTTATTACATGACAATAACAACAAAAATATTGCTGTCACTATTATATTATTAATACATTTATACATTCGAGTTTATTAAATAACTACAATATAAATATAAAAACAATATCTTTGATAATCAAATAATTAGTGAAATTTTATTACATTTTTATCCTATAATATCCAATTAAACAAAAATCGCCGAATAATAATATCCGGCGATTTTTATATTGTATTCTACATTATCTACTTTTTAGGAACAAATCTGTGGCGTCCTAAATTAATCGAAAAAACTATTTTCTGTTGCCAGTTCCATATATCTCCATCAAAATGATGCACCGTCGACACTTTCAGATTCATTATCTCATTCTGAATCGGAGCCCAATATACTTCAAGTCTGTCATATATGCTCGAAGTACGGTAAAACGATTCACCCCAATACAACCCAGGACCATAATCAAGTCCTTCTTTCGGAGCCACATAATATGGCATAAGATTTTTTCCTGCATACAAAGTATTGGATATACCAAATTTCCACTTCTCTAAATTAAGTTCTACCTGAACACCTCCGGGAGAAACATATTTACCTACATATTTACGGTCATTTTGAAACGCCTTTAGCCATCCTACACGAAGATTGAATTTATCTGTATGTGTAAGTGAGGCCAAATCAACACCTGCATGAGGATAAAGCAGAATATTATCGACAACACCATCTTCGAGATATGTCCCGGCGTGATGATACATACTCAAATGGTAACCTATATATGCCACTCCAAATCTCAACTGTGAACCAGAAAACAACAGAAATTTTTCACGTCTGGTATCGGAAAGCATACTGTTCCAATCAGCTCCGAACTCTATATAACCTTTATTGCCCACATATTGCAACAATAATCCGGATATATAAGGGTCATAATATTTTATTGAATCGCTGAAAAAAGCTCCTGAATAATCTCCAATTATTTTGCGACGTGGGATAATGCCTGCGGCTGCCAAATATTTAGGAGAAGAATATTGATAATAGACAAAGGCTTCATTACCGTTTTTATCAAACGTCTTGGCGCCGAAATTGGCCAAAAGGTCATACCCGATCATCAATGAATTATTATCATTCCATCTAAGGCCCACTTCGGGAGCAACACGAGCACCGAAAATAGTTTGAGGAATATTGATTTTACTCTTATATTCACGATTATCAAAAAAAGCATCGAACGAAACATCCCATATCAGTTCTTGAGCAGAAATGGTCCCAACACTTGCAACTGCAATTGCAAAACACAAAAACAACCTTCGTAAAGATTTCATCATAAAATTTATAATTATTTTAATTTGCGAAGTTAAAGAAAATTCGCCAGTTGTCCGATTATGTCGCTATTTTATTCATATTTCCTATCAAGAAATACAACGTAAACATCAAAAAGAGTGACTTATTGAAAAGCCTAAAGCTCTTTCATGTCCAAATGTTGTAAACCACGGAACACAAACCAAGGCATCATTTTTAGAGTCATGCATATTTTTTTTGTCTCGGCATGGATTTCCAGCGAATATACCTATTACTTCATTGACCGGATCAATTAAATAAGATACCACATTACCTAAAAAACGGGACCCGAATAATCTATAATCATTTGAAACGATATTACGTTTCAGAAGATAAAATCCTTCGCCAATAATACTACCTGCAACAGGAGTGATTATAAGATCCTGTATGGATGGAATCTCCATAAAAGCCTCTATACCATACTCCCAAAAAATGGTCGAAATACCGGCTGAATATAAAAATGAATAAAAAATATTACATCCTTGACTGCGTGCTCCCATATAATATGCAGCTCCGGCATAAGGATGAAGAACATAGTTAAAGATGGCAAGATCATGATCCCAGACAGGACCTTTTTTGACATTAGTAGTCCACCTTTGAAAGAAAGGCGTTTTTCGAAGCTCTGCTGTACTCCATCCGGTAGTATTTTCTGGTAACATCTGCAATATACCGAGAGTCACAAAACCCGCTCCAAACAAAACTCCCGTATTCAACCATAAACGTTTATGATTGGTATAATTTGCGCTACCTGAATAGGGCATATCATATATATTGATCGGAGAAAATTTTTGTTTCGATTTCTTGTCTTTAGGTGCTATGTGAGACTGCTTTGCTAATGAATCTGTGTCTGAAAATGCAATAGTCTGGGAATACATATTTATTTTAACTCCCGCCGTATCCTGCGAATAAACTCCACAAACAAATAGCAACAAAGATAAAGACAACAATAAAAATCCTTTTCTCAACACTCCCACAATCATAACAATATCATTTTTAAATTTGAAATTGCAAAGTTAGATCGCATTTAAACATAAAGAAAGTTCCTTTTTTCCTAAAAAATCATAAAATGGTAAAATTTGACTACATAACAAAAGATGTACCTTAAATAAATTTGACGGGAATTTTCTGCAAAACAGAAAATTCCCGTCAAATAAAACAATCAATTCTTAAGACTGAATATATCAATACAAATTATATAAGACTGTACGCTACCGTTAAACCTGCCACAACTATAGATACCATGCTCATAAGTTTAATAAGTATATTCAATGAAGGTCCTGACGTATCTTTAAACGGATCGCCTACGGTATCTCCAACCACAGTTGCTTTATGATTATCAGAGCCTTTACCATCAAGATGTCCCTCTTCAATATATTTTTTGGCATTATCCCATGCACCTCCCGAATTGGCCATAAACACCGCCAATACAAATCCGGAACACAAACTACCGATAAGCAGTCCCATAACTCCTGCGACACCGAAAACAAAACCTACTATCATAGGTGATACAATAGCCAATACCGAAGGCAATAACATTTCACGTTGAGCACCTTTCGTAGATATTTCGACACAACGAGCATAATCAGGAGTACCGCTGCCATCCAAAATACCTTTTATTTCACGGAATTGTCTGCGCACCTCTTCGACCATACTCTGCGCGGCACGTCCCACAGCATTCATCGTAAGGCCACAAAATACAAAAGCCAACATAGACCCGATAAAAGCACCGGCAAGAACATTAGGATTCATCAAATTGATATGATACACATCCATAAAATCCAATATACCGGCATCAGTTACCGTTTTTGCTGTGCCATCGGCAAGGGTAATAAATTCTTGTCCAATATGTAAAAGTCCAACCTTAACCTCTTCAATATATGAAGCCAGTAAAGCTAGTGCAGTAAGGGCAGCAGATCCTATAGCAAAACCCTTACCCGTAGCTGCGGTAGTATTTCCCAACGCATCCAATGCATCGGTACGTTTACGCACCTGAGGATCAAGGCCACACATTTCGGCATTTCCTCCTGCATTGTCAGCAATAGGTCCATAAGCATCCGTAGCTAATGTTATACCGAGAGTAGAAAGCATTCCTACCGCAGCAATACCTATACCGTACAACCCCATACTGAGATTTTGTGCTGACAACATATCGGAAACATTAAAATTTATAGCACATAAAAACGATATTATAATAGCTGCAGCTATAGTAATTACAGGTATGGCCGTAGAAATAAGTCCCATGCCGATACCGGAAATAATAACCGTAGCAGGACCTGTTTTAGCACTTTCGGCCACTTTTTGTGTAGGTTTATATGAATGGGAAGTATAATATTCTGTTGAACGACCTATAATTATACCTGCCAACAGACCGGTAATTACAGAGAATGATATTCCAAGCCAATTAGGAATCTGCAAAAGATATAAAACTACGAATGCACAAATAGCTATTAACACAGAGCTTACATTTACACCTACGCTAAGAGCATTCAACAACGTCTTCATAGAAGCCTTTTCATTGGTTCTTACCAGAAAGATACCTATTATTGAAAGTATTATCCCTACCGCAGCTATTATCATCGGAGCCAAAACGGCTTTAATCTGCAAATCAACACTCATACTGAATGCAGCCGCCCCCAACGCAGCAGTAGCGAGAATCGAACCACAATAACTTTCATAAAGGTCGGCACCCATTCCCGCAACATCCCCCACATTGTCTCCCACATTATCGGCAATAGTTGCAGGATTACGCGGATCATCTTCAGGGATACCCGCTTCCACTTTACCGACAAGATCAGCTCCCACATCGGCAGCCTTTGTGTATATTCCGCCACCGACACGGGCAAAAAGAGCCTGCGTAGATGCACCCATACCGAAAGTCAGCATAGTGGTGGTTATTATTACCATTTTTTGAGATCCTGTTGCATCAATAAAATTATCCAATATGAGATACCATACGGATATATCCAACAATCCCAGTCCAACTACAACCAACCCCATAACCGCTCCACTACGAAATGCCACCTGCAATCCCCGATTAAGAGATTCGGATGCGGCTTGAGTGGTTCGAGCCGAGGCATATGTTGCAGTACGCATACCGATATATCCGGCCAATCCGGAGAAAAAACCCCCGGTCAAAAAAGCAAAAGGCGCCCACGGATTCTGCACACCCAAACCGTACGCCAAAAAAGCAAAAAAGCATGCCAACACAATAAACACCACTATAACAACTTTATATTGTTGTTTAAGATACGCCATAGATCCCTGGCGCACATGAGCTGCGATCTCCTGCATATGTCTTGAGCCCTCGCTTTCTCTCATCATACGACGAAAAAAATAGAGTGCAAATCCAAGAGCTAAAAGCGACGCAAAAGGTACAAGCCAGAAAATAAAAGGTAAATTTTCCATAGCCATATGTTTTTAAGGTTATAAGTCAATTAATTACACACAAGCAATTACCATTGGTATAGCCATACATACGTACTATATAAAGTACGCGGTGGATCATGAAAGACCCGTCTATCCATTTTTTCGCCTATTTTATTAGTCAAACGGCAGCCATTATGAAAGAATACGGGATCATCATCATGTATGCGATATCCGGAAAATGCATGTTTTTCATTGTCCAAATGAGTAATTCCTGCCACATCATTATAATATTTACCCTTATTAAAATAATATGTTCCGAAAAAATAGTCTTCCAATCCGGACGAAAGCAGTAGCGGTTCAGAAGAACCTCCGATATATGCTCTCACACATGCCTCCAGATAGCTCCAATCTTTCCATTGCTCTGAAAGTTTTTCTGTATGTCTCAAACTTTCAGCTGCCATAGTAACCATATACAAAGCACCATCACCGGACACATTACACATATCGAACTCTTCAAACGGTTCAAATATCTGTTTTTCAATTTTATAAAGTTTCAATCTGGCATTTTCCGGAAGTTGTACTCCACCAATATTAACCGGTAAATTTTCCGTTCCTCTGACAATCCACCAAAAAGCAGGATTATCATCTGCATCGGGACTTAATTGAGCCGTTACTTTTATCTCTGTTCCAAAAGGTATTCTCAAAGTGTTATAAATGCCACTCGGGACTCCTGTTTTTCCAATCCGAGTAGTAGTCCATGGAGCATAATTATCCCCAAACCCTATACCATGTCCCATAAACAATTCCAT
>CASFSC010000061.1 GCA_949296995.1 uncultured Alistipes sp.
ATAAATATGGTTCTTCGTAACCTCAACCGTACGGATGATTTCAAACTCGTAGGTATTTATGAAGAAAATCTGCCTTATGCTTATGAACTGGCAGAACAATTCGGCGTAGACAAAAATATTATCTACTCTTCACTCGAAGAGATGCTCGACAAAACAAAACCTGAAGCAGTTGCCGGATTCGGATCTATTTACGATCATATGAAAATTGTAGAAGCAGCAGCTCCACGCGGCATAGATGTAATGGTCGAAAAACCATTGGCCGTATCTGTCAAAGATGCTGAAAAAATGGCAAAACTTGCTCAGGAATATGGAATAAATATCATAACCAATTACGAAACAACATGGTACGAAAGCCACGATAAGGCTCATAAAATGATTGAAAAAGGAGACATAGGCGATCTGACCAAAATAATCGTTTACGACGGACACAGCGGTCCTATCCACATGGAACCAACTTTTGTGGAATGGCTGACTGACCCCGTTCAAAATGGAGGAGGTGCTGTTATAGACTTCGGTTGCTACGGAGCAAATCTTGTTACCTGGTTGCTGAAAGGAGAAATGCCGAAAAGAGTTTATGCCGACATCCGAAACCATAAACCTGACGTATATACTAAAGTTGACGATGATGCAACCATATTATTGTCATACGATGATATGGAAGCTGTTATAAACGGTTCATGGAGTTGGCCTTTCGACCGCAAGGATATGCATATTTATGGTAAAACGGGATATATCTTTGCAGACAATAAAAACACCATACGATACAGAACAGCAGCTGATAAGGATAATGAAATAAGAGAAATTCTGACTACTCCGATAGCCTCTCCATATGATGATCCGTTTAAATATCTTAAAGCTGTCGTTCGCGGTGAAATAACTCCGGATAAATACGACTTGTCATCTTTGGAAAACAATATCATAGTAGTAAAAATCCTGGAAGCCGCAAAAAAAAGCGCTCAAACAGGAAAGGCTGTTAACTTAAGAAAATAGAAATTACAAAATAAGATAAATAAAAGGAATTTCAACCATGTCTAACGAGAGAGGAAAAAATGCTTCAGCATCACTAAAAGAGTACGCTTACGCGGAAGCAGTGGAGGGAGCAAAACAATATTTCCATGGAGACGACCTTGCCGCAACAGTTTGGGTAAGCAAATATGCGCTTAAAGATTCTCACGGCAAAATTTATGAAAGTTCTCCGGAACAGATGCACTGGCGTATAGCAAACGAAATTGCACGCATTGAAAGCAAGTATCCCAATCCTATGGATGCAGCGCAAGTTTACAGTTTGCTCAAAGGGTTTAAATACCTTATTCCGCAAGGAGGCCCTATGACCGGTATAGGCAATAATCTCCAGATAGCTTCATTGTCAAACTGTTTTGTCATAGGACATAAAAAACCTGCAGACTCATACGGTGGAATTATCCGTATAGATGAAGAACAGGTACAATTGATGAAGAGACGCGGAGGAGTCGGACATGACCTCTCTCATATCCGTCCCACAGGAAGTCCCGTATTAAACAGCGCTCTTACATCTACCGGGATCGTCCCTTTCATGGAACGATATTCCAACTCAACACGTGAAGTCGCTCAAGACGGACGTCGTGGAGCACTCATGCTTTCACTTTCCATAAAACATCCCGATGCTGAACATTTTATAGATGCAAAAGTAGAGACGGGAAAAGTAACGGGTGCGAATATATCGATAAAAATAGATGATGAATTCATGCGCGCGGTAAACGAAGGGAAAAAATATCATCAACAATTCCCTATCGATTCCCAAAAACCGTTGTATGAAAAAGATATAGATGCCAAAACGCTGTGGAATAAAATTATACATAATGCCTGGAAATCGGCAGAACCCGGGATATTATTCTGGGATACCATTATCCGTGAATCTGTGCCGGACTGTTATGCTGACGAAGGATTCCGGACAGTATCGACAAACCCTTGTGGTGAAATTCCTTTATGTCCATATGACAGTTGCCGTCTGTTAGCATTGAATCTTTACGGTTATGTGGATGAACCTTTTACGAAAAACGCAAGTTTCAATTTCGATAAATTTAAAAAACATGTCGCATTGGCTATGCGCATGATGGATGATATTATTGACCTCGAGCTGGAAAAAATCGACGCTATCATAGCAAAAATAGCTTCCGATCCTGAAGAAGATGATATCCGTCACGTAGAACTAAATCTATGGGAAAAAATACGTGAAAAAGCCGTACAAGGACGTCGCACCGGATTGGGAATAACTGCCGAAGGTGATATGTTGGCTGCTTTAGGATTACAATACGGTTCTGATGAGGCTATCGAATTTGCGGTGAATATACAAAAAACTTTAGCTATAGAAGCTTATAGAACTTCGGTAGAGATGGCTAAAGAAAGAGGTAAATTCCCTCTTTATGATGCTGAAAAAGAGAAAAATAATCCTATGATCCTACGCATAAAAGAGGCTGATCTGGCACTTTATGAAGAAATGGTGAAATATGGAAGACGTAATATAGCCATGCTTACCATAGCTCCTACGGGAACCACAAGCCTGATGTCCCAAACAACATCGGGAATAGAACCTGTATTCCGCCCAGTATACAACCGTCGACGGAAAGTCAATCCGAATGATAAGGATGTGAATGTAACTTTTGTTGACGAAGTCGGTGATTCATGGGAAGAATACAATGTTTTCCATCATAAATTCCTTACTTGGCTCGAAGTAAACGGTTATGATGTAAACAAAGTAAAAAACATGAGTAAGGATGAATTGGATGCTCTTGTTGCCAAATCTCCGTATTACAAAGCCACAGCCAATGATATCGATTGGGTAAGTAAAGTCAAAATGCAGGGTGCTATTCAAAAATGGGTAGACCATTCAATCTCTGTAACAGTGAATCTTCCAAACAGTGTCAATGAAGAATTGGTAGCACAGGTTTACATGACTGCATGGCAGTGTGGTTGTAAGGGTGTGACAGTATATCGTGATGGCTCTCGTGCCGGTGTACTGGTAGATAATAAAAAGAAAGATGAGGCAAACGGGGGATATCGTCCTCCGATGAAACGACCTATTAATCTTTCAGCAGATATCGTTCGTTTCAAAAACGGGGAAGAAGACTGGATTGCATTTGTTGGAATATACAATGATCGTCCTTACGAAATATTTACAGGTAAGATAGAAGAAGATGCAATGTTCATCCCCAAAAAGGTGAAAAAAGGAGCTATCATAAAGGTAAAAGACAATGAAGGACATTCCCGTTATGATTTCCAATATACCGATAAATATGGATATACAAATACTATCGGTGGAATATCCCGTATGTTCGACGAATCATTCTGGAATTACGCACGTTTGATATCTGGAGTATTGCGTGTAGGTATGCCAATCCTTGACGTTGTTACTCTTATCGAATCATTGCATCTGGACAGTGAATCAATAAACACTTGGAAAAACGGGGTCGCACGTGCACTCAAACAATATATCGCTGACGGAACAAAAACCAAAGAAAAATGTCCTAACTGCGGACAGGAAGCTTTGGTTTACCAAAACAGTTGTCCCGTCTGCATGAACTGCGGACACTCTAAATGCGGTTGATAATTTAAAGATTTTTAATCGCATCGGCCACCTGTTCCATAAGCCATTTAGGAGTGGAAGTGGCTCCGCAAATACCAACAGACTTACACTTTTCAAACCACTCTTTTTTTAAATCCCCCGCATCTTCGATTTTGTAGCTGCGGGGATTTGCTTTAAGACAGGCTGCAAAAAGAGCTTTCCCATTGGAACTTTTACTCCCGCTGACGAACACAACAACGTCGAAACGTTTGGCAAATTCCTGCAAATGAGGATTGCGATTCGAGACTTGACGACATATGGTATCGTGCACAATAACTTTAGACGGATCGGCAGAACGTTCGAGAATGACATTACGGACCTGGGCAAAAAGTTCCAGACTCTGAGTCGTCTGGGATAACAGATAAATAGGACGCGTAAAATCAATATTGTCTATGTCTTCAAGATTTTCGACTACGATGACATCCCCTCCGACCTGACCAGCAAGACCTACTACTTCGGCATGTCCTCTTTTACCGAGAATTACCACTTGCCCTCCGACAGCAACCATATCGGCATGTGCTCTTACGACCAATTCCTGCAATTTGGCTACAACAGGACATGTAGCATCTATTATAGAAATATTATTTTTCTTAGCCAATGCATATGTAGCAGGAGGTTCTCCATGTGCACGAATAAGGACAGTAGCTCCCTCAAGTTTCGTAAAATCTTCTGTTGAAATTGTCTTAAGGCCCATATTTTCGAGCCTTTGAACTTCAACCCTATTATGTACTATATCTCCCAAAGAATAAACCTCTGCTCTATTTTGCAAAGATTCTTCAGCTTTTGTAATAGCCTTTACTACACCAAAACAAAATCCTGAATGGTCATCTATCTCTATATACATAACGATTATGAAATTACATACAAGTCAATTTATCCAGAATGCCCATTATCCATTTCATCTGATCGGCGGGAGTCATATCACTATTATCAAGCAATATCGCATCGTCAGCCTTACGTAAAGGACTGATTGCTCTATGCTCGTCTGCATAATCCCTTGCACGCAAATTCTCGGCAATTTCTTTTTTCGAGACATTTTCGCCCTTAGACAGAAGCTCTTTATAACGCCTTTCAACCCTTACTTCTTCAGATGCTGTCATAAATATCTTCAGTTCGGCATTCGGAAAAACCACAGTACCTATATCGCGACCATCCATTACTATTCCCTTATCGACTCCCATCTGCTGTTGCAATCGAACCAATCCGCTGCGTACCTCTCCTATCTGACTTACCAGACTTACGGCATCGCTAACCTCTATTCCCCGAATCTCTTTTTCCACATTATGCCCATTCAGGTAAATATCGCTTGCTCCTCTGTCAGGATTGAACTTAAATGCAATTTTAATATCAGGCAAGGCTGCAATCAGGGTCTGTTCATCTACTTTACCGTTTTTTATCATGCCATGATTAATAGCATAAAGCGTCACGGCACGGTACATCGCTCCCGTATCAATAAATATATAACCTATACGGGCAGAAATATCTTTTGCAAAAGTACTCTTTCCGCATGCAGAATAGCCATCTATGGCAATTATTATCTTTTTACGACTGTTATTTTTGCAGTAATCCATCGACAGACAATGATATGTGAATAAATGCCGAGAGTATTGCAATCGCACCCAATACGACTATAATCGCACCTGAAATACGATTCATCCATAACAGATGTCTCGGACGAAATTTTTTACGTAAAAAACTTATTGAAAAAGTGAGCAAGAACCACCACAGCGAGGTACCGCAAAAAACGCCCAATATCATGATAATACCATCACAGTAACCTACCACTTCGTAACTTACCCCGAATGCGGCAAAAAGAGCCACAAACATCAATATAAACGCAGGATTGGTAAGTGTTATCAGGAACACCGAAATATAATTGCTCCAAAGACTGGTTTTTCCGGCACGATTTCGCTTTATCTGTACCACAGGATTTTTCAAAAAGATTGTCATACCTACCACTATAACGGCAATTCCACCGAGCACTTTTATAAAGACCAGATTGTTTTCGATAAAAGACATTACGATCGAAAGCGAAAACAGAGCCACTATTGCAAAAATCGTATCGGCAGTAGCAGCCCCCAACCCTGAAACAAAACCTGAACGATGACTATTGCACAAGGTGCGCTGAATACACATAATTCCTATAGGCCCCAAAGGAATAGAGGCTAACAATCCCACAAGAATTCCCTTTATCAACGCTGCAATCCACATAAAACTCTCTTTCTGTTTTGTGCAAAAATAGTAAAATACTCTATCTTTGCCGAAAACTAACATCGAAAAATGGGAAAACGAATCCTATACGTACTATTAAGCGCTCTGCTATTGTCCATTCCATGGCTAGGAGGACCATCCATTACATTATTTGTAGGATTCATCCCTCTTTTGCTGCTACAGGAAGAACGACCCAAAAGATATTGGATTTATGTTATGTCGACATTCCTGTTATGGTGGGCCATAACAACCTGGTGGGTGGCCATCGCTGCAGTAATAGGAATAGTAGCCGCATTCAGCGTAGGAACAGCTCTGAATACTTGTGCATTCATGTTGTACGACTATGTATTGCGCAAATCTACAAAACCTCTCGCATATACGGTTTTCGTAACGGCATGGATAAGCTATGAATATCTTTTTACGATAGGAGATGTATCTTTCCCCTGGCTAAACTTAGGTCAAGGATTCGCAAACAGTGTAAAACTTATTCAATGGTATGAATACACCGGCATGTTCGGTGGAACACTGTGGGTACTTATAGTAAACCTACTGATATTCAATGCTCTTAAACAATGGCGCAATATAAGAAAATGGATCATTCCGGCATTTGCAGTTGTAGCTCCAATAATATGGTCCCTGACAATTTATTACAAATATCGGGAACCTGATGCAGAAGCTAAAATTACAATCGTACAACCCAATTTCGATCCCTACAACGAAAAATTCAACACCGATCCGGCACAACTGGACAAAATAATGGCCCAACTCATTATGGAAGCTCCTGATGATGTAGATATGATTGTCCTTCCCGAAACGGCAATCGACGGAGTATCTGAAGGAGAACATATCAACAGCCATCCCTCTATAACTATTTTCAGAAATATAATACAGGCGAAATATCCCAATGCCGCCGTAATAACCGGAGCAAGTTCACAAAAAATATATCCTTCGCCAGAACAAGCATCCATTACGGCACGTACATCGAGAAATGGGATAATATATGACTTTTTTAACAGTGCCTTGTATATCGATACCACCACAGATATCCAGATACATCATAAATCGATACTGGTAGTAGGTGCGGAAAAAATGCCTTTTTACAAAATAACCAAAATGTTCGATTTTCTTACAGTCAATTTAGGAGGAATTACCGGACAGTTGGGAGTAGATACCGTCCGGACAGTTTTTCACTCGGTCAACGGCATGACAACGGGAACAGCGATTTGTTATGAATCACTTTATGGTGCATACTTCGGAGAATTTATAAAGAACGGAGCACAACTGATGTTCGTAATAACGAATGACGGTTGGTGGGGCAACACCACAGGTCATCGCAACCATTTTTCATATTCCCGTCTGCGAGCGATAGAAACACGCCGAAGCATTGCCAGAAGTGCAAATACAGGAATATCTGGATTCATAAATCAACGCGGTGATGTCATACAGAAACTCGGATGGGATCAAAGAGGAACTATTACCGACAATATACACCTAAACGACAAAATAACATTCTACGTGAAATATGGAGATGTTATTGCACGTGTGTCGGGATATATACTGGCTCTTTCTATTCTTTATTTCGTATCTTATATCTTCAGGAAAAAGCATCACATGGAAAAATGACATATAACGAAACTTTAGACTATCTTTATAATTCACTGCCGGTATTTCAGCATATAGGAGGAGGGGCCTATAAACCCGGATTAGACAATATAATCGCCCTCAATAAACATCTGGGAGAACCCAACCGCAAATTCAAAAGCGTACATATTGCAGGGACCAACGGGAAAGGTTCGGTTTCACACATGACGGCATCGGTATTAATGGCAGCAGGATTGCGTACCGGACTGTTCACATCCCCGCATTTGAAAGACTTCCGCGAACGTATACGTGTGAATGGAGAGATGATTCCGGAAAGTGAAGTTATAAATTTCGTTGAAAAACATAAAGATTTTATCGACAGTCTACAACCATCATTCTTCGAAGTAACGACTGCAATGGCTTTCGACTATTTTGCACAAATGAATGTGGATGTAGCTGTAATTGAAGTAGGAATGGGTGGCAGGCTCGATTCGACCAATATCATTGCACCGGTAGCATGTGCCATAACGAATATCGGACTGGACCATACACAATTTCTTGGAACTACCCTTCATGACATAGCAGGTGAAAAGGCGGGAATAATCAAACAATATACACCAGTCGTAATAGGTGAAAGCAATATCGATACGCAACTGGTATTCATATCCACAGCTAAAAGCAAAGAGGCCCCGATTCTTTTTGCCGATCAATGTTATAATATTATCGATGCCCTTCCTCAACAAAACGGCCAACTTTTTCGTATAAAAAACCTGATGGATGGAAATGTGTTCGAACTGGGATGCGACCTCGGGGGAATATATCAGCGTAAAAACATTTTAACGGCCCTTACATTATTCGATGTATTGAATGGGGCCGGAGGGATCTCTTTATCTCAAGAAACCGTAAAAACCGGGCTTTCCCGCGTTATTGCCTCGACCGGATTTAGGGGACGGTGGCAAATACTCTCGGGAATACCTCTAACCGTATGCGACACCGGACATAATGCCGAAGGAATTGCGGAGACAGTTCAACAAATCATGATGCAGAAATACGATAAACTGTATATGGTATTAGGATTCGTATCGGATAAAGATATTGATAAAGTATTACCCCTGCTACCCAAAAAGGCATATTATATCTTTACAAAAGCGGGAATACCACGCGCAATGAATGAAAACCTATTGGCAGAAAAAGCTGCCGTATACGGTCTTCACGGCACTACATGTCCTACGGTTGTCGAAGCGATTAAGACAGCGCAAAGTAAAGCAACTGACAATGATATGATATTTATCGGAGGCAGTAATTTTATCGTTGCGGAGATTCCTTAATCAATGACAAGCTATCCAGCATTATATTTTAATGAATAATCATCAAAAGGGCTATAAACATTCTTGCGATTAACCATAAAATAAAAGAGAGCGATTGATATTCAAACCGCTCTCTTTTCATCAGGAGGAATATAAATCTTCCAAATATTCAATTTTCAGAAAAAGACATTTCCTTTATTCCACCTATATATATTTTATGAAAACTCAGTATAATAAAGATAACTGGATAACATTCAATCAATATAAACAAATCAATCACACGGCCTGACCGCCAAATAGTTTGTACGACACATCCCGTGATAATCTTTCAAATATTATCTGCATCAATACAACAATAATATTTATTTCCATCATGGAACTGGGTCATATCCGCTACCACCCCACGGATGACATGAAAGAATACGTTTTATTCCCAGATAACCTCCTTTAAAAAGTCCATATTTACGTAATGCCTGCAAACAATATTCTGAACAGGTCGGCGTATAACGACATGATGCAGGAGTAAAAGGAGAGATGCAATTACGGTATATCCATATCAAAAGAACAAAAGGAGATATAAGTAGCCACTTAATCCCCTTCAGCAATTTTTGCGATAATTTTCCTGACTGCATCCTCAATTAATTTATATTCAAGGATATCGTTTGACGAATACAACAATGCTATAGACAAACTACGTCCTTCAAGAAAATATTTATTAAGTCTATACGCTTCCCGTATACGTCTTTTCAACAAATTGCGTACAACAGCACGCTTATGGTAACGTTTCGAAACAGAAACAAGCACTTGAACCCCGTAACCGCTATCCAATCGGGCCAAAGCAATCGGCTTCCCTCTTGTTTCATCAACCGTTTCTCCGTTTTTCAACTCTTCTTGTTCAGACCCATATTGTCCTGCACGATCCTCAACAACATATCGCAATGGATATATGAACCCACCTTTCCCATTTGCAAACAAACTGTCTATAAGTCGTTTTGACTTAAGTCTCGCACTACGTGGGAAAGAACAATCGGGCATATTGCTACATGCGTTTATCTGCTGTTTTCCTAACGGAAGACTTTGGTTTATCGGCAGAAGCTGAGGATGTCTTACTCCTTTTTACAGGCTTTGCTTCCTGTTTTTTGATATATTCAGTTTCAGGAGATTCGGTTAATACAACCGGAGCTACTTGCTCTCCCGCTGCAATTTTCTTGATATATAAATCTATAGCTTTCGTCATCGATGGAACTTCCGGCGTAGGTGCCATAACACTTACCGTGAGACCGGCTTCGATTGCAGCTTTTACCGTGCCATGCCCAAATGTAGCAATCTTAGGAGAACCATTGATATCATTGCATACACTGATAAGAGAAGTTATCTCAGATGGGCTGTAAAAAACAAGCATATCATAATTATGTACGTCGATATTACCCAAATCGGCACTTACAGTACGTGCAAGAATAACCTTATCGAAATTGAGTTTCGCCTTCTCCATGGCTAACGGTAATTCCGGTTTGTGAGGTTCAGATAAAGTAAGCAGGAATTTCTCTTCTTTATGCTTCTGAATTATCTCCATCAGATTGGCAAAAGAACCGTCGGCAAAAAATATTTTGCGCTTGCGATACACAATATATTTTTGGAGATAAAGTGCTATCGCCTCCGTAGAACAAAAATATTTCATGCTGTCAGGAATAGAAATACGAGATTCATCGCATATCCTGAAAAAACTATCAATAGTTGTACGACTGGTAAAAATAACCGCACTATGAGCAAGGATATCTATCCTTTGCGATCTGAACTCTTTCGAAGAAACGGCTACTACTTTAATAAAAGGATGAAATTCCACCTTTGCGCCATGTTTTTGGACAATCTCATAATATGGAGATTTTTCCATTATGGCCGGAGTAGGTTGTGAAACCAGAATGTTTTTAATTTTCAAAACTTTATTATATTTAAAAATCTACACATGTCTTAATCCGAGAAGCAGTATAAAACTCAACGGAAAAACTTCGACGCCACAAAGGTACAAAATCCATTGCAAAGTTGAAACATTTCTGACTTTAAAGAATTTATAACTTTTAAACAAAAAAATCAGACACATTGCCAAAGCAATACCCAAAGTAACAAAAAGAACTATATCTGCAAACTTTCCATAGCTGAAAGAGAGCAACAGAAACAGCGGAGAAACAAAAATTACCGTTTCCACAAAAAAGAAACGGCTCATCGTATGATGTTCTTTAAAAAACTCTTTATCACCTGTAATGAAACCCAATAATTCAACAAATGCCCATTTATAAAAAGAGACCAATACGGCTACAATGACTATTATCCAACATACCCATGAGGATAACATCGGGGCCATCGTGTTTAAATAGCGAAATCCCCCATATATATCGCCTATTTTCGTAACTGTACCGGCAACAATCAGTGCACCTAAAACAAGTGTTACAGCTATAAATTGTCTGAAAAAATAGTTTTGCTCTTCTAACAACTTATCTGAAGAAATCTTTTTCTTTATCAACACGGTAAAAAGTAACTCGATACTTTCTCTGTAATTATACAATATATAGAATAGTAGCACCAACACGGCACATACCAACACATCATATTGTACAAAATCAACAAACGATACCTTCCCAAAAAATTGTGGAGTAGTAATATCGGCAGATATATCGGCTATTCTACTGCCCGGTCCGAAAACATCGGCAGCAGAAGGAATATATTCGGTTCCAGGAGAAATTTCCGGCAAAAAACAGTCGCAATCGCTTACAAAATCAGTCGACATCCTTCTCTCTATTTAAGAATCCAGTTTATGAAGAGCTACACGTATCGTTGTTCCCTTATCCATTCCCGATTCCAAGACAAATATTTTACCTTTATGATAATCTTCAATGATACGCTTGCTTAATGAAAGGCCTAAACCCCATCCGCGAGTTTTAGTTGTGAATCCCGGTTTGAAAATATTTTTGAAATTATTTTTATGTATGCCTTTACCGGTATCTTGGACATCTATATATATCCATTTATCATCGTCAGACAATTTTACATCTATCGAACCTACACCCGACAATGCATCCAACGCATTCTTCAAAAGATTTTCGATAACCCATTCGAAAAGAGCCTCGTTGACCATGGCTTTTTGTTGTGCCATAGCCAAGCCATTATAAGTCAGTGTTACATTTTTTGGAATACGAGATTTGAAATACATGACACTATCTCCGACAATCTCATTTATTGCACTTTCCGAAAGAACTGTTTCAGAGCCTATTTTTGAAAAACGGTCTACGACCTGCATAAGCCGTACAAGGTCTTTATTCATCTCTTCAACGATATTCTGATCTATATCCTGTGTACGCAAATACTCTATCCATCCCAACAAAGAAGATGTAGGTGTCCCCAACTGATGGGCAGTCTCCTTGGCCAATCCTATCCAGACTCTATTTTGTTCATCCTGTTTGGTTGAAAGGAAGGTTATATATACAAAAACCAAAAATATAACTATAATTCCCAACTGAATATAAGGGAAAAAAGTCAATGCCTTCAACAGCCATGACTCATCGAAGTACATATAGTAAACATCATTGGTCCACGTATAAATAAGCAAAACATTGTTTTTGGTCCCCATTTCATGAATTTTGTCACGAAGCAAACGAGGATTATCCAATATTCTTTGAGGAATCAAATGAGACTTTATAACTTTCATCCTCTCATCGGCGACAAGAAAAGGAATATTGTTATCAGTATTGACTATATACCCCAATAAAGGATTGTCTGGTTCTATATCTCCTATCAATTTATTCATGGCATAATGCCACAACTGAACCTCATTTTTCTCCTTCTGCCTCAACTGTTTTGCCATCGCATTTGTAAACAGCAGCGAAGAAACCCCAATGATCAGTCCCAGAATAATGACAAGCATCCTCCGCCGAAATGTAAAACGGCTGCGTATCCTTATTCTACTAAACAGAGATTTCATATCAAAAAAACTATTGTTCGTTTATTTACGGGCTGTATCTTGAGAAGTAAGAATCTCTTTATAACGTTGAGGGTTTGACAGAACCTCTTTCGCTATACGAATATCTTCATCATAATTGGCATTATGTCGCAAAACTCCCTCTCCATAATGGAACCTCATTACGATTTCATCTTCCAATAATTTACTGATATCTTCCCTATAAAGAGCCAAATCAGCATTCTTGTCATCTTTTATCTTAGATTCAATCTCTTTCAAGGCATCGCCTATCCGATCAATATATTTGTCTTGTGTAGCTTTCTTCTGCAATTCTTCCAATGCTTTCTGTGTGGCAGACTCGAAATCTACATCCTTATCAGCCATAAATTCCACAAATGCCGCATAATCATCGTCTGTAATATGAAATGTATCTACATCAACCGGTGAATTCTGATGCTCCTTAAAATATTGATTGGCAAATTCTTCAATATATCCTTTGGTATAAAGCGCTATGGTAAATCCACTTGCAGTATTTTCAGGAGCATTTTTTATATCCGGCATTACTCCACCTCCATCATAAACCTTACGGCCGCCTGCCGTAACAAACTCTTTAATAAGCGAATCGGGAATAAGCCCCACACTCCCATCTTCATTACGATGTGTATAATCAACAGCCTGGATACAACGTCCACTCGGAATATAATACTTCGCGGTAGTCAGTTTCAGATAGGCATTGTAACCCAATGGACGTGTCGATTGGACCAAACCTTTACCAAAAGTACGGTTCCCGATAAGCACACCTCTGTCAAGATCCTGAAATGCTCCTGACACAATCTCTGCCGCCGAGGCAGATCCTCTGTCGACAAGTATGGCCACCGGGATATTTGTATCTATCGGTTCCGATTCTGTTTTATAAACAGCCTCCGACTCTTTAGTTCTACCCTTGATAGAAACAACTACGGTTCCTTTAGGAACAAACATGGATAAAATTTTAACCGCTTCCTGAAGAATCCCTCCTCCATTTCCTCGCAAATCGAGTATAAGAGATGTCATCCCCTGTTTCTTCAGTTCTAAAAACGCTTTACGTATATCACTGCTGCAATTTTCCGTAAAATTACTGTGTACGATATAACCGATACTATCGGAAAGCATTCCATAATAAGAAACTCCTGAAATAACGATACGCTCACGTTTAAACGTAAGATCTTCTATTTTCCCGGTCAATAATTTCTCAACTTTTAGCCGTATAGATGTTCCCGGTTCACCTTTAAGCATTTCACTTATTTTGGTTACATCATAACCTTTAACATCTACTCCGTTAATTTCCAATATTTTATCTCCTATTACAAGACCGGCCTTATCTGCAGGAAAACCTTTATATGGTTGCGATATAACCACATAATCCCCACTTTGACGAATCAATGCACCCATACCTCCATATTTACCGGTAGTAAGCATTTCAAATTCTTCCATTCCACTTTCGGGAATCAATTCGGTATAAGGGTCGAGTTCCGAAACCATTCCTTTAGCAGCATCCTTAACCATTTTATCAGAATCGACCGAATCGACATACATAATATTCAGGTCACGGAACATGTTGAAAAGTATTTGGGAATTACGACCCAAATCAAAATCGGTGTCGGCCGCCGACACCTTAAAAAATAAACTCGATAAAGCTACACCCATAAAAAGGGTATGCTTTAAAACATTTTTCAATCTCATTATTTTATTCACCTAAAAAAGCCCTGAGACGGTAATCTATCTTTACCACCTCTTTTCTTATTCCTTCTATCTGGATATTATTGCCATCAGCTGTGACAATTATTCTGTCTTCCCAAAGTAATAATGCCTTACGTATGCTTTTGGCAACACGAAATTCCATACTATCGAGGTTTTCTTTAACCAGCACAAAACCGCTTGCTTCGAATGCTTTTATTATTTTGTCCCTGTCCGAAGCTATATTAGCTGCAAACTCTTTTTTGACAAACCCGAATTTGGGGTATAAAACCGACAAAACGATCATCACGCCCAATAAAAGTAATCCGCGTGTAGTATAAAACAACTCTTGCAATCCTTCAGTCAGTCCGACCCGGGCAGTTCCAGTCAACAACATCAACGCAAACAATACCGCAAATAAAACGACGAGCCATAAAAAATATTTCACTCCACGTATAAAGTAGCTATTCATAATTATCTATAAATTAGTCTTGCAAAGTTAGAAAAAAGGTTTTAGAGCGAAAAATAGTTTCACCATATGGAAGACATAGTGTAAACCTCAAGATTCTTAACATCGATATCAGTTCCCCAGAAACTGAATCCCTCATCATTATCGGAGTTTACATTACGTCTCATAACATAAGTGTATGCTCCCCTGTCGATAAACACCTCCACAGACGTGCGGTCTATTATAATATCTGCCGTGAGTTCCATACTTGTACGATCGTCAGGCGTGTAAAATACTCCATTGACAAGATTATGATTCATATTGTAACGAACAATATCCTGCCCTGACAATTTCAAGCCGGCCTCAGTAGCATGCGAAAGTTTAAATGTAGTCTTTATCCTCAAACAATCGTTATTATCGAAAGGTTTTAGTTTCTGTGTCGCATCTTCCGCCCTCAGGTTTTTACCCTTATATTGCAACGTCTGCAATTTATCCACCTCTTTGACAGGATTATTAAACAACCTAACGCCATCTTTTGTCGTTCGCAATGAGAGTTCCGTAGGAAGAGTCATCATCATATTGAACGCCATTCCGGGATGTACAATCTGTCCCCAGCCGATCTGAATCCTGCGTCCGTCAGATTCAGGAATGTTGGTATATGTTTGAGCTGCATATATATTTCCCGTACAATAAAAATACTTGCCTGATTCAGGAGTAAAAGTATGGCCGTCGAAAGCTCCTATCATATAATTACCCGATGCTCCATACATAACCCATTTTTTATTATTCTGATTACCGTCTACCGGAAGTTCAAACAACTCGGGACATTCCCAGAATCCGGTAACATGACTTCTGTAAGTCCAATTTTTCAAATCAACGGAAGTATAAATCGAATGACCGTCACGTTCGTTCAACACCATAACCCATTCCCTGTTCGGGGCATACCAGAATACTTTAGGGTCTCGAGTATCACGACTGTTCCATTTTTCTTTGGAATCTATCACTGGATTTCCATCATATTTTGTCCATGTACGCCCTTTATCGAGACTATATGCTATACATTGAGTCTGCCGGTCAGGATGGTCGGCCGTATATATAGCTATCATTGCCGGTTTACCGTCTTTATTAAATCCTGCCGTATTATCGTAATCGATTACGGCAGAGCCCGAAAACATGGTACCGAGGTTATCAGGATAAAGTGCAATCGGCAACTCTTCCCAATGTATCAGATCCCTGCTAACGGCATGTCCCCAATGCATATTACCCCATTCCGTTTCATACGGATTATGCTGGTAAAACAGATGATACTCTCCATCATAATATATCAATCCGTTAGGATCGTTATTCCAGCCTCTACGGCTTGAAAAATGAAGTTGCGGTCTGTACTTTTCCTTGTATAAAGAATCAGCTCCTGCTATAATATCATCCTGATATATCTGGGACAATCCTTGTTTATTACCGGTATAATCTATTGTCAACATTTTACCCTGCATTGCAGACAGATCACAAAAAACCCAATAATCCGGGACAGTAGGTGCAAGGCGAATATTAAACTGACGCTCAGGAATTCCATCCACCACAAAACTCATAGAAGCCCTCTCCTGCTGCATGGATACAGGTATATTCAGATATCGTTTGGTGATTTTCATCGTAATTTCTTCAGCATATACATTTACCGACAACAGCATTAACAATAATGCCGATACAATTCCTAAGTAGTTTTTTTTCATCTGATTCAGGGTTAAAAGTTTTTAGATCATATAACATTCATTTTTTATCGCTCAACACTATATCCATTACTGCATCATGCGGTTCTACAGGGATCGTATCTACCAGTTGGAATCCGAAACAAACACCCACTTTCACTGCATTCAAAAAAGGTAACAATCTGTCATAATATCCTTTACCTCGTCCAAGGCGATGTCCCGCACAATCAAAACCGACTCCGGGAACCATTATCATATCAATATCTCCATATCTTTCTTCTGGAAAAATCTCACAGTATTGATCAGGTTCCAAAATTCCAAAACATCCGGAACTCATATTCTCAATCCCTGCGAATTTTTTCAAAATCAATGAATCTCCTACAACCACCGGAAGTAAAACAGTCTTATGTAAAGCCCATTTAAGAATAAAATCATGCGTCTGAACTTCTCTCTGATCAGACCAATAAAGTACTAAGGTCTTTGCATCTCGAAACATTGGTAATTTTTCGAACTGTGACATTATATTGAAAGATGCAACTGAAAGTTCTTCTTGGGGACACAATGCATACTTCTCCCGTATCTTTTTCCTTAATTCTTTCTTTTCGATATTTTTCCAGTTTTTATCCATTTCGAACAATCAAAATCATCAAAATATCTATAAACAAGTAACAACCAACAGGTATTTAAACAGTTTCATTTCATTTCATATTTACTAAATTAAATGTTTTTTCTCAAAATCGATGGAAAAAGCTCGCTATACACTCTTATTTTAAATTTTAATCTAATTACAGTTCAATATAAAATTGAACCGACCATATCCATACTTAAACGGAAAATATACCAATATCAAAAAATTACAAAGTCAAGATTCTCACATTCATGCCTAAAAAATAATAGACAATATCACAATAAATCATTATAAACAACAACTGTGCTAATAATGCAACTTTTTATATAAATAAAATGTTATTTTAAAATATTTGTATGACATAAAATATTATTATAAATTTATGAAATAGATCATATTCTAAATAACATCTCTCTTTTTAAAAGATGAAAAAGTCAAAATAATCACTTACTTCACATAAACAAGTTTAATTATGAAAAGAGAGAGCTTCCCGAAAAAAGTCATATTATTACTGACATTATGTATCCTTAATGTATCTGTTTACGGCGATCGTATATCCAATATATTTGAAAAACAGGTTGAAGTATTCCCCCAAGAGAGAATTCATGTCCATACTGACAAATCCACATATTTTGTAGGAGAAGATATTTGGTTTAGAGTCCATCTGACAGATTATTATTATAGACTTCCAGATACCTCAAGTCGGTATGTTTATGGGGAACTTATCTCTCCGCATAATGATATAATCAACCGAGTAAAAATAAGACCAAACAATGGAGCTTATCACGGATATATTAACATCCCCCAAGAATTAGCATCCGGAAATTATGAACTACGGTTTTACACACGGTACACAGAAAATATAGGGGAAGATTATTTCTATCGTAAACGTATAAACATAGGGAATCCTTTATCAGGTAAATATCATATTGACGCACTATTCAAAACAAAGAATGAGAATAATATAGATGTCGAATTGCGTTTCTTAAAAATTAGCGATAATACATATATCTGCCCGGATCAAGTACGTATTAAAAATAAAACCGGACAATTACAGGAATATAAACTTAACAATCAAAATGCAATGCATTTTAGTGTTAATCCTTCAAAAGACATTATAAATAATTCCGTATATGTAGAATTCGATTACCAATCGCAATTATTTAAACAATTTATCTCTGTTCCAAATCCGGATGGACAATATGTCGTATCTTTTTTCCCTGAAGGAGGTAATCTTCCCGCGGGAGCTCCTTGCCGCATGGCTTTCAAAGCATTGAATCCAAATGGAATGGGGGAAATGGTAATAGGATATATTATCAATCCCGAAGGAGATACAATAGAAAATTTTAAATCTAATTATCTTGGAATGGGATCATTCCCGTTTAAGGCATATGTAGGAGAGACTTATACTGCCGTATGTAGAAATAGCAATGGTATCGAGAAAAAATTCATCCTGCCTCAAGCTCAAGATAATGCTATTTCCATAAATGCAACAATGGGGCAAGACAGTCTAAGAATCGCTCTCAGGAGAACATCCGGCATGACCCTGCCAAAATCTATGCGCCTTATTATACATTACAGAGGAGAAATTTTATACAATAAACAGTGGGATACCGACCCGAATTATATATGGTTTGAAAGAGAGAAAATACCTTCGGGTGTAATAAATATATTATTGGTAGATGCAGACAATAATCCTATTAGTGAACGGTTGATATTCAATTGGAATGAAAAAGATTTTGTTCATGTTGCACCTGTAAACATAAAAAAACATATACCTCAAGAGAAAAGATTCCATTAACATTTAATATTTCAGATTACTATGGAAATCCTTTGAAAGGTAACTTCTCCATATCTGTTACTGACAATAATGATATTGTACCGGATACAATACATAATATCCTATCTACCATGTTACTTACCTCTGAAATAAAAGGTTACATAGAAGATCCGGGATATTATCTCCGGGGAGACAGTTTAGCAAATAAAGAATTAGATGCACTTTTGATGACTCAAGGATGGAGACGTTATGATATTCCATCTCTGCTGAAAGGAGAAGTTCAAAAACCAAAATATAAAATAGAAACGAGCCCAGCTATCTCGGGCATAGTAAAACAAGGCTTCAAAAAATCAGCAGGAAATAATATAATAACCATAATGGCAATGGGTCCAAAAAGTTTCATTTCCACAACAAGGACAAACCACCAAGGGCATTTTGTATTCAATGATTTCGATTTCCCTGACAGTACAACTTTCGTAGTACAAGCTACTACTCCGAAATGGAAAAAAGGATCTCTACACCTTACGATGAATGAAGAGAAATACCCTGAAATCTCTCAATCTATTTTACCTTTATTACAAACCCGAAATAATGTGACCCAAAGTTATACGGCTAAAGCTGAAGAAAAATTTATACAAGACAATGGATCTATATGGATTCAGTCTATTTCAGTAATCGGTAAAAAAATATCCAGAGCCGAAAAAGTCAATGCTATATACACGTCACCTTTTAATTCTTCTATAACAACGGAAAAATATCCAAATATCCGTAATACTATTTTTTTCCTGGGTATGTTGCCTGGAGTTTATATCAAAGGTACAGATGGAACTGATAGAGGTGTAACTATACGAAACCAAGGATTTGCAGGAGGTTCTAATATAATTGTCATTATTGATGGCAGAAGAAGTGAAATAGATTTCCTTTACGATTTACCTATAGATCTAATTGAACAAATTGAGCTAATTACCGGTCCCCGCATGGCCATTTTCGGATTAGAAGGAACCAAAGCTGCCGGTGCTTTTATAGTTACTACCAAAGAAGGAGTATATACAAAAACTCAAAACGAAAACATCACAACCATAACACCATTAGGCTATCAAAAACCAAAAGAAT
>CASFSC010000062.1 GCA_949296995.1 uncultured Alistipes sp.
ATTTTACCTCGTCCCACATTTAAAAGAGTTCCTACAATAGCTCGAACCATATTACGAAGAAATCTATCGGCAGATATGGTAAAAACAAGCATTTCACCATCCGATTTCCAATATGCTTCATGGATATGACATATATTGGTCTTATTGTTGGAATGCAATTTGCTGAAACTGGTAAAATCTTCATGCTCTATCAGTGAAGATGCAGCTTCATTCATTAATTCCACATCAAGCGAAACCGTATATATATAAGCCGTATCTCGAACAAACGGATTTTTAACCTGGGAAACAAAATATTTATATTCTCTCGACACAGCATCGAAACGTGCATGAGCATCATCCCGTACCTGTCTTAATCCTCTTATAGCAATATCATGAGGTAATACCGCATTAAGATGATAACAGAAATCGTCCTGATTAGATATTGCTTTATCTGTATCGAAATGAGCCACATAATAAGATGCATGCACACCAGTATCGGTACGTCCGGCTCCGACAACTTCTGTCGGCATTCGCAAAACTGTGGAAAGTCCTTTTTGCAAAGCCTGCTGTACGGATGGAGCATTCGGCTGTATCTGCCAGCCGTTATACTCTTTCCCATTGTATGACAACTCCAAAAAATAACGCACGATTCCTATCTTTGAAAAACAAATATAATAATTGTTTTCATAGAATTTTAATGTAATTTTGCATAAACATTATTTTTTCTGAATATGAATATTGCACTTATCGGATACGGTAAAATGGGCCATGAAATTGAAAAAATCCTGATTCAAAGAGGCCATTCCATTCCACTTATCATTGACATCGACAACCTTGCAGACCTGAATGAAAAAAATCTTAAAAACATAGATGTTGCTATTGAATTCACAACTCCATCAACGGCATATGACAATATCGTAAAATGTCTTAATGCAGGAACTCCCGTTGTATGCGGAACAACTGCTTGGTTGAATAAATTGCCTGAAATAGAAAAATTGTGCAAAGAGAAAAACGGAACATTCTTTTACTCTTCGAATTACAGTGTGGGGGTAAATATATTTTTTGAAATAAACCGCCGTTTGGCACAACTGATGAACCGTTTCGAAAATTATGACGTGACGATCGAAGAGACCCACCATACACAGAAAAAAGATGCCCCCAGCGGTACCGCAATCACAATCGCAGAAGGGGTACTCGAAAATCTCGACCGTAAAGAAAAATGGGTATGTGCAACTACGACCGAACCAAAAGAATTAGAAATTACGGCAATACGTCGCAGCATCGTTCCCGGCACACATACGGTAACCTATGAATCAGACGAAGATTCGATAACAATAACCCATATGGCAAAAAGCCGCAAAGGATTTGCAACAGGAGCCGTATTGGCTGCAGAATTCATAGCAGATAAAAAAGGTATTTTCTCTATGAAAGACCTTATGTCTAATTAATCGATCAAAACAAGATGAATAAAATAAAAGAAATTTGGGCCAATAAATGGGTGCGTTTCGGAGTGGTAACTGCAATCTATTTATTGTGGTTCGTGATATGGACAGGTAATTTATGGTTATTGCTCGGTGTACCCATAATTTATGACATATACATTTCAAAAATAATGTATCGTCTGTTTTGGAAAAAACACAAAGAACGAAAACAGTCGAATAAAACATACCGTAAAACTGCAGAATGGGTCGAAGCTATAATATTTGCAACAATAGCAGCGACAATAATCAGAACATTCTTTTTCGGAATGTATGTTATTCCCACACCGTCAATGGAAAAATCATTACTGGTAGGGGATTACCTTTATGTAAGCAAAGTGGCATACGGCCCTCAAATGCCGAATACACCTATTTCTTTCCCTTTTGTTCACAACATTATGCCATTTTCAAAAGATAAAAGTTCATACTCCACATGTTGGGAACGTCCGTACAAAAGGCTTAAAGGTTTCGGAAAAATACAACGTAACGATGCGGTAGTATTCAACTACCCAATGGGTGATACCGTTATTTTACCTGCTGGCAGTCCTGATTATTATGATGTGTTGGAGGTTTATCAATATAACCTTGGGAACAAAAAAGGACGCGAAGAGCTTTATAAAGAGGCAAAAATAGTATACCGTCCTGTGGATAAACGTGAAAATTATATCAAACGTGCTGTTGCCATACCTGGAGACACCATAGAAATAAAACATACGGAAGTGTTCATAAATGGAGAACCTCAGGTGAAAATTCCAGGATTACAATACAAATATTTCGTCCGTACAAATGGAACTACGATAAATCCATCGGTTTTTGAAAGACTAAATATATCTCAAGACGATATATATTACGAAAATACAGATCATGTATATACAATGTTCGCTACGCCGGCTGCTATAGAAGAACTCAAAAAAATGAGCAATGTCGTTGAAGTTTTCAGACATGAAGTGAACGGCACAAATTACGATGTTTTTCCTCGCAGCGAATATTTTTCATGGACTGAAGATAATTTCGGCCCGCTTTGGGTACCTAAAAAAGGTGCTACGGTAGATCTGACAATAGAAAATCTGCCACTATACAAACGTATAATTGAAACGTACGAACATAACAAACTCGAAGTAAAAGACAACCAGATATACATCAACGGAGAACCTGCCGATAAATACACTTTCAAAATGGATTATTACTTCATGATGGGTGACAACAGACATAATTCGGCCGATTCTCGTTTTTGGGGATTTGTTCCTGAAGACCACATAGTGGGTAAAGCATCGTTTGTATGGATGTCTTCAGATAAAAACAAAAGTTTCCCTAAAAATATCAGGTGGAACAGATTATTTACTAAAGTTCATTAACAAAATCAGACCCTGACATTATGGATACACCCTCTGACAGTTACCTGACAATTACAGGAAATGCGGAAGCTGTATACAAAGAGAAGGGAAGTAAATTTATGGCTTATGCCTATCACGTTGAGTCCGAAACGGAAATAAAAGAGTTGATAGATGCGCTGAAAAAGAAATTTTACGATGCCACGCACCACTGTTATGCATGGAGGCTGGGAACTTCGGGAAATAATTTCAGGGTCAATGATGACGGGGAGCCATCCGGAACAGCAGGGAAACCTATATTCGGACAACTGCTTTCCAAAAACGTAACAAATATTCTTGTTGTGGTCGTCAGATATTTCGGAGGAACCAAATTGGGGGTGTCAGGTTTGATATCGGCTTACAAGGAATCAACAGCAATGGTATTGAGCAATGCTCACATAGAGGAGAGAACCGTAAATGCCATTATTGAAATTCAATTCGGATATTTGGTT
>CASFSC010000063.1 GCA_949296995.1 uncultured Alistipes sp.
TTAAGACAAATTAAAAAGTCGTTCCCGAATCCGATACCATATAAAGTACAGAAAATCAATGGTTATATTTGCAGATGTTTAGCTCTTTTTTTCATTTCGGATTGTATCTGGCTCCCCGAATATCATATATTGCAGTTCCACGCTTTCTTTTTTACATAACCTGCCGCGGTACGGGCAATAAACTAACATGTCATGCTCAATTTTTTATTTGGATGGTCCCAATCCAAGGAACCTTTACGGCAAAAGTATGCAACCATCATTCAACGATTATCCAATGAGGGTCGTGCTGTCATATTCAAGGAGACCTCCTCAACTGTTGCATGGGGCATTGCCAATATGGGAGGCAAGACTATTTTCAAAATCAAAGATACTGGAGATTGCAAGATCGATATTTCCTACTTGTCAGAAAGCCCTTTCTTTGGAAAACATGAAAAAAAATGGTGTTTCCCGTCAGACATGAATCAAGATGAAATCGTCGACACAATGAATCGTGACATTCAAAAACTTTTGACAAATGGACGATAAAAAGGCTATTAGAATCCGGCATTATTGTAAATCCCTGAAACTTCCGACCTGGGATGTCAATGATCTGACACGATATGTTTCGCTCTATTTCGACGACCCTTATTCCGTTGAATTCATGGTCGCCAAAACAAAAATAACAAAATTGGATCTCACATATGTTGCCAATCGGTTAATTGAGTATCTGGAGATTGAGGAGCAAAAATATGAGGAGTATAAAATACAATATCCGGAAACTCCAGACGATATGATATGGCTGAAGGTTTATCGTGAAATGGATGATATATTGAGCCACGACATTCACGATGCAAAACAAAGTGCAAAAATTGCATCGGCAAACAGGGGCTGTTATATCATTTGCATTCTTATAATCATATTACTTATTTATTTTTTCATTTTCTAACCCAATGAAGAAAGCATTGATTTTCTGTGTGATATTAAACGTAGCATTAGCAGGAACTACAATACTATATCATTCTGAATATAAAAGGGTTCAAGGCATGTGGTTCGAGCAGCTACAATACAGCGACAGCCTAAAGCGTGAAGTGGGACGAAATATGGTATTATCATACAATTTACTCAAACGAATGGAAACTTACCATTCAATCATGTATATCACATTATCGAACCATAAAATACCAATCAAAGCATTTAAATCCGTTTGTGATATACACACCGATTTCGGGCCTTCAATATGGATTGATTTTATAGGCTACAAAAATAAAGCTGATCAACAAGCACAAAATTATGTATCACAAATACGGTCTGGACAAATCGACCTCAACGATTTGTCGATACGGCGTTGTGAACCAATCCCTCTATCTGATGATTAAAGTAAATTTCCGTTCATATGAAGATACTGCTATTAACTACTTTGCTTTTGTTTGCTTATGATAGCAATTGTGGACGAGGCGATCGATCTGACTGTGATGTTAAAAACTCAGCCCTCGCAGAATGGATCGAAAGGCTCAATCGGATTCCGCTACCGGACAGCATCCGCAAGGACAACCTTATCAACGTCTACTTCAAATACAACAGGCCCATCAACGGGTACGAAGTGACAGCCCGCTGGATGCCGTTCGACTCGACCAGCGAAACCGGGTATGTTGTGATGAATTTCCGGAACTTGAAGAATGGTTCTTCGTTCCAATACGTGAATTTCGAAAAATACAACAGTTTCAATACGGACGAAGTCGCTTTTGCCGTCAACTTCAAGGGCCACCGCAACGGAGACGTTTATTATTTCGACTATCCCGCACCCGAAACAGAACTGTGCGACGGGCTCTATCAACTTGGATATACAACTCCTTTTCAACTCCTGGATGTGGATTTCGACGGAGACAAAGAACTGCTCATCTCCGATTGGGCACGGGCCAGAGGCGGAAATCATTATGATGTGTACAACATCAGAAAATCCGGATTGGAACTCATTACCTACACCCCTTTAGACCTTCTGACAACGGATGCCAGAATAAATCCAGGTAAAAAAAACATTACCCTCTCATACGAAGACGGGGCCTTTTTCAACGCCGAGTTTTTCTTTTCCAAAAAAAATCCAGGCCAAAACAAAGCCGAAAAACCTGTCTTGCCGAAAGAGTACGAATCATTGATCCCGGAGAGATATGTAACATTGAACGATAGCCCCTTCCGATTGGATTCCGTACGGATTTATTGCAACGACTCCCCGCATACATACAAAAGATAGACTCAAGGACATATTCCTAAATAAAAGTCCCGCCTCCTCACGGGAAGCGGGACTCGTCGTTCGGAATGCGGGA
>CASFSC010000064.1 GCA_949296995.1 uncultured Alistipes sp.
ATGAAAATGCTTTTTTAGCAAGAGTTTCCAATTCCGCCTCATTGTCGCAAAAGCCCGAGCCAAGTCCTCCGAGCGTATATGCTGCACGGATAATCAACGGATACCCCAACTCCTTGGCAACACGTTTGGCATCTTCAACATTGGTCACGGCCTCGCTTTTAATCGTTTTAACCCCTATCTGGTCCAACTTTTCGACAAACAGCTCACGATCGTCGGTATCCATGATAGCCTGAACCGGAGTACCCAAAACCTTTACATTATATTTTTCCAATACGCCGCTTTGGTAAAGTTTCACCCCGCAATTCAGGGCCGTCTGTCCTCCAAAAGCAAGTAAAATACCCTGCGGACGTTCTTTGGCAATAACTTCCTCTACAAATTCAGGGGTAACAGGCAGAAAATATACCTTATCGGCAATATTCTCAGAGGTTTGTATGGTTGCAATATTAGGATTTATCAGAATCGTATATATACCCTCCTCTTTCAAAGCTTTCAGAGCCTGAGACCCGGAATAGTCGAACTCTCCAGCTTCTCCGATCTTTAACGCCCCGGACCCCAACAGGATCACCTTTTCGATCTTTTCTATACTATTTTGCATTTTTGTAATTTTCAACTAATTTGATAAAATCGTCAAACAAAAATTCCGTATCGACAGGGCCACTCGACGCTTCGGGGTGGAACTGTACTGAATAAAAGGGTTTGAAACGGTAACGGATACCTTCGTTGGTCCCATCGTTAAGGTTCACAAAGTACGGTTCCCAATCTTTATCCAACGTATCTGGGTTGACTGCAAAACCGTGATTCTGGGAAGTTATAACCGCCTTATTGGTTCCGACCATCAATGCCGGTTGATTATGGCTGCGATGTCCATATTTCAATTTGTACGTCGATGCTCCCGCCGCAATCGAAAGAAGTTGATTGCCCATACAAATTCCAAAAATAGGTTTGCCAATCTGCATAGCCTTCTTAATGTTGGCTACCGTGGCTCTGCAATGCTGTGGGTCCCCCGGGCCATTAGAAAGCATTACCCCATCATAATCGATAGTCGAAAAATCATAATCCCACGGCACTCGTATCACTGTGGTATCACGTGCCAGCAAACACCTTATAATATTGTATTTACATCCGCAATCCACAAGAACTATACGATTTTTACCGTTGCCATATGTTTCAACATTCTTACAGCTTACTTTAGCAACAAGATTTTCCAAATTGGGATCATGGAATTGTTCAGGTACCGTAGTTCCTTCAACAGCAATTTTACCAAGCATTACTCCTTGTTCACGAATAATTTTGGTAATCTGACGCGTATCCACACCATAAATTGCAGGGACATTGTTTTCGATCAACCATTGACTCAAACTTTTTGTCGCATTCCAGTGGCTATACTCAAACGAGTAATCAGAGATTACGAGTCCGCTTACATGTATACGTTCGGACTCAAAGAATTTCAACAGTCCTCCTTCACGTTCCTCAGTAGGAACGCCATAATTACCGACCAAAGGATAGGTAATAACTAAAATTTGTCCGCTATAGGAAGGATCTGTAAGGCTTTCGGGATAACCGGTCATGGCTGTATTAAAAACTACTTCACCCGAAATTGAAGCATCGGCGCCAAAAGAGTTGCCGGTAAACTGGGTTCCGTCTGCCAGAATGAGACGGGCTTCTTTCTTCTCAAACATCTTCAGATTCTATTATCTGAAATGCAAATGTAAGCATATTCCTCGGACTACACAAATTTTTAAGTTTCAATATATTATTTTTTATAAAAAATTTTAATATCACACCTCTCAAACCACTCTATACAGAGAGATTTCAATATTTGTCCAAGGTTGTTTATTTTTATATTTTTGCGGTGTAAATGTATTCATCATCATGACCAAAGCAGAAATAACGCTTGTAAAATCTCTCTCTGACAAAAAAGAAAGAAATGCATCGGGTCTTTTTATTGCAGAAGGGACTAAACTGGTAGGAGAAATCGTTGCGTCACACCTGGATGTGCAGAAGATATTTTTCACGGATGATAAATCTACAAGCGACACATTTCCTTTCAAAACAGGTTCGAAAATCGAGACAGAGAAAGTTTCTCCCAAAGATATGGAACGACTCAGCAAGCTGAAAACGCCATCCAATATCATAGCTTTGGTCAAAATACCAAACTACAAATTTGATTTTCAATCAGCATACCACAATTTAATATTGGCTCTGGACAAC
>CASFSC010000065.1 GCA_949296995.1 uncultured Alistipes sp.
ATATACCGTATGGACAAATGGGACCTTCCCAAGGGAAAATGCGAAAAAGATGAAGCTATAGAGAATTGTGCCTTGCGTGAAGTAGAGGAGGAATGCAGTCTGCATGGCTTGATACTTGACGAATTCATAACTGACACATATCATGTTTATAAAATAAACAATAAGGCTGTATTGAAACAGACATCATGGTATAAAATGAGATATACGGGAGATGAATCGCCCAAACCGCAAACAGAAGAGGATATAAACTTTGCAGGATGGATAGAGGTACAAAATATTCCCGAAAAGTTGCAAAACAGTTATAATTCCATAATAGATGTATGCCGTAGTGCCGGACTCATATAAAATCGCTATATAACATACATCATAACAATATTTTGTATTAACAGGCCAAACGCTTGACATAAAAACGACACAATTATGAAAAAGCTGACAATTACTGCAATAATATTCGGATGCTTGGCCATGTCTTCATGCATCAGCACCAATATCAAAAAAGATGACAATATGAATATTAAAAATTCCCTTACGGAGGAGGAAAAAGCTAAAAGAATATTCACTCCTGAGGTTATGTGGAAGATTAGTCGTGTAGGAGGAGCCTCACTATCTCCAGACGGAAAAAGCGTCATGTATACGATTACGGATTACAACATGAAACGCAATAAAGGATATACCAATATATGGAGTATTCCTTCACAAGGTGGTGTACCTATACAAATAACCGACAGTCGCAGCAATGAATCATCCATACAGTGGAGTAGCGATGGAGGAAAGATATATTTTCTGTCCGACCGTGGTGCCGGGGCACAAATATGGTGTGCAAAGCCCGACGGTAAAGAGATGAAACGAGTATCTGAAATAGAAGGGGGAGTAGACGGATTCGGGATAAATCCACAAGGAGATAAATTGTTTTATATAAAAAAAGTCAAAGTAGAAAATCGCAAATCGTCAGAATTCTACCCGGATCTGCCAAAATCGAATGCCCGAGTATACGATGACCTTATGTTACGGCATTGGAATTATTGGGACGAAGGGAAATATTCTCATATTTTTATTGCCGACCTGAAAAATGACAAAATAGGCGAGTCGATAGATATCATGCAGGGAGAAGCATGGGATTCTCCTCTTGCTCCCTATTTTGATGCAGCCGAAATAACATGGAATAATGCGGGCAATAAACTCGCATATACATGTAAAAAAATGACAGGAACAGAATATGCCCTGAGTACCGATTCAGATATTTTCATTTATGATACGGAATCGAAAACCACAGTAAACATTACCGAAGAGATGCCCGGGTACGAAAAATATCCTGTTTTTTCACCGGATGACTCAATGATTGCATTTTGCAGCATGGAACGTGCAGGTAATGAATCTGATAAAAACCGTCTGTTCGTAATGGATTTTACTACGGGTGAAAAACACGATTTGACAAAAGATTTCGAACACAGCGCTTCAAACATAATATGGGGAGACAACGAAACACTATATTTTATATCCCCTATCGAGGCCACAATACAAATATGCAGTGTAACCAGATCCGGCAAGGAACCTGTCCGCATTATTACAAAAGGAATGCATGATATCAATTCATTCGTTTTACGTAATGGGACCATGGTTGCCGACATAGTATCCTTGTCATCTCCCGATGAATTATTTACGGTCAATACTTCTGACGGCACATTGACCCGACTCACCAATACAAACGAAGAGATATATAACAATATAAAAATGGGCGAAGTACAAAAACGATGGGTTACAACTACCGACAACAAACAGATGTTGACATGGGTAGTCCTTCCCCCAGACTTCGACTCCACAAAAAAATATCCTACCCTGCTCTATTGTCAAGGAGGTCCGCAAAGTGTAGTAAGTCAATTTTGGAGTTACCGCTGGAATCTTCAACTTATGGCTGCCCAAGGTTATATAGTAGTTGCACCGAACCGTCGTGGCGTTCCCTCTTTCGGGCAGGAATGGCTTGACCAAATTTCGGGCGATTACAGCGGCCAGAACATCAAAGACTATCTTAGTGCCATCGACGATGTTTCACTCGAAAATTGGGTCGATAAAGAGCGTCTGGGATGTGTTGGTGCAAGCTATGGAGGATATTCGGTTTTCTTCCTCGCAGGGCACCATCAAAAAAGGTTTAAAGCATTCATAGCTCACTGCGGAATGTTCAACCTGGAAAGCATGTATGGTTCGACCGAAGAATTGTGGTTTCCCAACAACGATCTCGGAGGTCCTTATTGGAGTGATAATCCTACTGCAAAACGTTCCTATGCAAATTCACCCCACAAATTTGTACAAAACTGGGATACGCCCATACTCATATTCGTTGGTGAAAAAGATTACAGAATACCTTACACGGAAAGTTTACAAGCATTTACTGCAGCCCGGTTACGCGGACTTCCAAGCCGGCTCGTAATATTCGAAGACGAAGGACATCAAGTATTCAAACCTCAAAATTCTCTACTATGGAATCGAGAGTTTTTCGCATGGCTTGACAAATATCTCAAAAACTAAATTGTTAATCGATACAGAATATAACCTGTAAGTAATTTCACATATCACTTACCTACTCAATCAAGCAATAAAATAAAAAGATTAAGGCCCGGAAATTTCCGGGCCTTAATCTTTTTATGCTGATAGATATTATTTATTAGAAGAATTTCACACGCACATCTTTAATATCGCTTGCATTGAAAATAGCCTGACCAACACGCTCTGAAATATAAGCTTCACCCATTGCATTCAAACGGACTTTTTCACTTTCAGCAGTCGTATTATCAACATTTTCACGAGAAGTAACATCAAAAAGATATACGCCGGTAGAACCTGTCACAGGTTTTGACAAAACATTGGGTTGAGCTGCAGCAACAGCACCTATAAGTTTAG
>CASFSC010000066.1 GCA_949296995.1 uncultured Alistipes sp.
AAGTCGAACACTTGTCATGCAGGATGAAGATGGACAAATATTGGAACCGTATTCCGTGTCAGCTGGTTTGGATTATCCTGGAATAGGTCCTTTGCATGCAAATCTCGCAGCCTGTAAGCGTGCTGAAGTGTTGGCTGTTACAGATGCAGAAGCTTTGAATGCTGCTTTCGAGCTTACTCAGATAGAAGGAATAATCCCGGCCCTCGAATCTGCACATGCACTTGCTGTATTCGGACAGAAGAAATTTCGTCCGGACGATGTTGTCGTACTTACTGTCTCAGGACGTGGCGACAAGGATATGGAAACTTATATCAAATATTTCGGTAAATAGAGGTTCAGGTATGAAAACACGTATAAAAGCAATAAGTAGAAAGTTGCTAGCCGATCTGCAAACTCCGGTAAGCATATATCTTAAGGTGAGGGATATGTTTCCGCAGTCGGCACTTTTGGAAAGTTCCGATTATCACTCTGCCGACAACAGCTTTTCGTTTATTGGTATAGAGCCTGTTGCACGTTTTTCAGTAAAAAACTTTAAAGCTACGTTGCAGTATCCTGATGGAACGATAAAAATTGAGAATATAGATGCTTCAAATACGGTTCAGAATGTTTTAAATGATTTTTTGGCAAGTTTTGATGTCGAGGGAGAAAGCAATGGTGAAAATGGTTTTTTCGGATATACGGCCTATGATGCGGTTAAATATTTTGAAAATATTCCTGTGTCGTCTCAGGAAGAAGAGCTTGCCTCGGTGCCAGAAATGACATATATGCTTTATCGGTTCATTATTGCAGTTAATCATTTGCGTAATGAGATGACGATTACCGAAAATCTTACATGTGGAGAAAATAGCAAAATGGATGAACTGATATCGATTATCGACAGTCGTAATTTTCCTACTTACGGATTTAGTACAAGGGGAGATGTGACATCTCCGATTACTGATGAAGAGTATAAAGAGTTCGTGTCTCGGGGTATTGCTCATTGTATGCGAGGAGATGTTTTTCAAATAGTTCTTTCGCGTCGTTTCCAACAGCAGTATATAGGTGATGATTTTAAGGTTTATCGTACGTTGAGGTCGGTTAATCCCTCTCCATATCTTTTTTATTTCGATTTCGGCTCTTACCGTATTTTCGGCTCGTCGCCTGAAACTCATGTAAAAATAGAGGGTAATGTGGCAACGATTGATCCTATTGCCGGGACAATCCGTCGTACGGGTAATGACAAACAGGATCAGGAACTTGCAAATATGCTTTTGAAAGATCCTAAGGAGAATGCCGAGCATGTCATGCTGGTCGATTTGGCCCGTAACGATTTGAGCCGTAATGCCCATAATGTGCATGTCAAATCTTATAAAGAGATACAGTTTTATTCACATGTCATACATATGGTTTCACGTGTTTGTGGCGAAATAGATCCTGATGCCAATCGTATTAAGTTGTTTGCTGATACTTTCCCCGCCGGTACTTTGTCAGGAGCTCCCAAAGTGCGAGCAATGCAGTTGATTAATGACATAGAAAAACATCCTCGCGGAATATATGGCGGATGTATAGGACATATCGGTTTCGATGGTAATTTAAATCAGGCTATTACGATACGAACTTTTGTGAGCAAAAATAATACACTCTATTTTCAGGCTGGAGCAGGTGTAGTTGCCAAGTCAAAACCTGAAAATGAACTGATGGAGGTCAATAATAAACTCGGAGCCTTGAAGCGGGCTATCGAACTTGCAGAAAATTTAAAAAATTAAGATGATGAAAATAGTTGTTTTGGATAATTACGATTCGTTTACATACAATCTTGTCCATTTGATAAAGGAATTCGGATATGACGATGTGGATGTCGTACGTAATGATAAAATTACGGTCGATGAAATCGCCGCTTATGATAAAATAGTGCTTTCTCCTGGTCCCGGCATACCTTCTGAAAGCGGAATATTATTGGATGTGATAAAGAGATATGCTCCGATCAAAAGTATTCTTGGAATATGTCTTGGTGAACAAGCTATAGGTGAAGCATTCGGGGCTGTTCTGGAAAATTTGAGTGATGTTTATCATGGTGTGGAAAGTAATGTCCGGGTGATAGAGACCGATCCTCTTTTTGAAGGTATGAATAAAAATTTCAAAGTTGGCCGTTATCATTCGTGGATTGTGAGTAGGGAAGCGTTCCCTGAAAATTTGAAGATAACGGCTGTGGATGATGATGGCAAAATAATGGCACTTGCTCACCGTAATTATGACGTACGTGGTGTACAGTTTCATCCAGAATCCGTGCTCACTCCTCAGGGTGGACGAATAATAAAAAATTGGTTGGAAGCATAAACTGTATGACTGTTTGAAATGAGTTGTATTTTGTTTGTTTTTTAATTAAAAAAAAAGTGAAAAATTTATTATACAGATTGTTTGAACATCGGAATCTTGATCGTGCCGAATCGAGAGATGTTCTGATACGTATGGCTCATGGAGAGTATAATGAGAGCCAGATAGCAGCGTTTATTACAGTTTTTCTGATGCGTAGTATTACCATAGAGGAATTGTCAGGATTTCGTGATGCTTTGTTGGAATTGCGTATCCCGGTCGATTTGTCTGAATATGATGCAATAGATATAGTTGGTACGGGAGGCGACAATAAGAATACATTCAATATCTCTACGGCGGCATGCTTTACTGTCGCAGGTGCAGGTTATAATGTGGTTAAACATGGTAATTACGGCTCTACTTCGGTCAGCGGAGCTTCGAATGTCATAGAATATCATGGCGTTAAATTTATTCGTGATATGGATGTTATGCGCCGTTCGCTCGATGAATGTCATATGGCCTATCTTCATGCGCAGTTTTTCAATCCTGCACTGAAAGCTGTGGCACCGGTACGAAAAGATTTGGCCGTAAGGACTTTCTTTAACATGTTGGGCCCCTTGGTCAATCCGACGATGCCTCGCAGACAGATGTTGGGAGTTTATAACCTGAAACTTGCCAGATTGTATTATTATCTTTATCAACATACCGATGTCAATTTTACTATTGTCAATTCTTTGGACGGTTATGACGAAATATCGCTTACCTCGGAGTTCAAATGTTTCGACAATAGAGGAGAAACAATCTATTCGCCTGAAGAATTGAATTTTAAATGCATTGCCCAACAGGATTTAAATGGTGGTCAAACGATAGGTGAGGCAGCTGCCATATTCGATAATGTCCTTGCCGATTGTGCCACGGAATCACAAAAGAATGTTGTTATTGTCAATGCAGCTTTTGCCATACATACGATAAATCCTGAGTTGTGTATTGATGAGTGTATAGCTCAGGCACGTGAATCGATAGAAAGTGGTAGTGCCCTGCGTACGTTTAAAAGATTTGTTGAAATTAATTCATAAGGAGAGATGAATATTTTAGATCAGATATTGGAAACTAAAAGAAAGGAAGTTGCTGAACTAAGAACGTCTGTGCCTTTTGAAACCGTTTATTCCGAGGCTAAGGCTATTGTGCGCCCTGTGCGATCTTTCTCAGAAGCATTGATGTCATCGCCGACAGGAATAATAGCAGAATTCAAACGTCGTTCACCGTCAAAAGGTTTTATTAATAGGGATGCCGATGTATTTAAAGTGGTTTCAGAATATTCACTCAATGGGGCAGCAGCTGTTTCGGTCCTTACTGACAGGGATTATTTCGGCGGTTCGCTCGATGATCTGATTAAGGCGAGGCAAGTGTCGACAGTTCCTGTTTTGAGAAAAGATTTTATTGTAGATCCATACCAAATATGCGAAGCAAGGATAGCCGGTGCAGATGTCGTGTTACTTATAGCATCAGCATTGAGTGTGGATGAAACGGTTGACCTTGCCCGTTTTGCCCGTTCTTTGGAATTGGAGGTACTTTTGGAAATTCACAATGATAAAGAGTTGGAGCATATAAATGAATATGTCAATGTAGTCGGAGTGAATAACCGCAATCTGAGTACTTTTATTACAGATGTAACGGTGTCGCAAAAACTTGTTGCAAAAATTCCCGATCGATTTGTAAAAATATCTGAAAGCGGGATATCGCAACCTGACACGGTTCTGAAGTTGCGTGAGGCGGGATTTCAAGGATTTCTTATGGGTGAAAATTTTATGAAACAGGCTGATCCGGCTGGTGCACTTGCTGGATTTATTCACGAGTTGGAAAGTGTATGATGAAATTGCAGTCAAGGGTGTCATGAACTGCAGTCACGTTAATTGTCTGATGGTTGTAGATTAAAAGTAAAAAAGATGAAAGTAAAAGTGTGTGGAATGTGTGAATCGCACAATATAGCTGATATTGCGGCGCTGAATCCCGATTATATGGGATTTATATTTTACGAACGATCTCCTCGTTTTGCAGGTAAACTTGCACCGCAAGCATTGGATGTATTGTCCGACTCGACAGCAAGGGTAGGAGTGTTCGTAAATAGTTTGACAGATTATATCATGAAACATGTTGATGAGTATGGTCTTGATTATGTGCAACTTCATGGCGATGAAGCGCCTGAACAGTGTGAAAAATTAAAGCAGCTTGCCGGTACTAAATATAATTTTAAAATTATCAAGGCAATGGGTATTAGCACTCTACAAGATATGAGTAAGGCTTATGTATATGAATCGGTGTGCGATTATCTGCTTTTCGATACTAAAACGGCATTTTATGGCGGTTCTGGAATGAAATTCGATCATGCGGTTTTGAAAGAATACAAGGGATGCAAACCCTATTTCCTGAGTGGGGGAATAGGAGAGGAAGATATAAATATATTTTCATGGTCATCAGCTAAACAATGTTATGCCGTGGATATAAACAGCCGTTTCGAAATCATCCCTGGGCTTAAGGATGTTGAGGCAGTGAAGCGTTTTATCAGAGCAGTGAGAGATATGAATATGAATGTGGGTTAATTTTTTTGCTCAATGTAGAGCGAAAATTGAATCATCAAAAAACAGAATGTTAACAATATGAATAATAATAAAACAGATATACTATGAATAGAATTGATAAGCTTTTTGAAACAAAATCACGTAATATACTTTCTGTATATTTTACTGCCGGTTATCCACGGTTTGACGATACAGTAACAGTTATAAAAGAGTTGGAAGCTGCCGGAGTCGATATGGTCGAGATAGGTATTCCTTTTTCAGATTCTATGGCTGACGGGCCTGTAATCCAAAATAGCAGCACGGAGGCTTTGCATGGAGGTATGACATTGAGAAAACTTTTCATGCAGTTGACCAATGTTCGCAGTATGGTTAATATGCCGCTTGTGATGATGGGGTATCTTAACCCTGTCATGCAGTATGGGATAGAGCGGTTTTGTCATGATTGCAGTGAAGTGGGTATCGATGGGGTTATTATTCCGGATCTTCCTTTCAAGGATTATATGGAAACTTTTAAAAGTATAGGAGACAAATACGGTATTAAATTTATTATGCTTATAACTCCTGAAACCTCCGAGGATAGAATACATTTGATAGATGATAATACTTCAGGTTTTATTTATATGGTTTCCACAGCTTCCACTACCGGGAAAAAAGATTGTTTCGACGAAAAAACCTTAGAGTATTTTAATAAAGCGGATGCTATGGGACTTAAAAATCCTCGGCTTATAGGTTTTGGAATATCCAATAAACAAACTCTTGATTCGGCATATGAAAATGCCAACGGAGCGATTATCGGGAGTGCATTTGTCGAATTGTTGGGTTCTGAACCTACGGTTTGTGATGCGGTGACAAAATTGATGGAAAAAATAGGTCGAAAAAGTTGATTGTAACAGCAGATATTGCGATGAGACACTTCTCGTTTAGCCGATTATTTTTTAAGTTTGTATAATAACCGGTTAAAATTGGAACGATATGAATGTGATAGGATTCGATATAGGGGGTACTAAATGTGCTACGATATTGGGAAAAGTAGATTCCCATGGAAATATGGAAATTGTTGAAAAAATGGTCTTCCCAACAAAAAAAGGACCGGAAGCGACAATAGAAGCTATTTTCAGTAACAGCGAGTCGTTGATGCGGAAACATGGATTGTCAACGTCGGATATTGCGGGAATTGGAATAAGCTGCGGAGGCCCTCTTGACAGTAAACGTGGTATAATTCAGTCTCCCCCAAATCTTCCCGGATGGGATGATGTACATATCGTGGAAATGACTGAAAACCGTTTTGGAATAAAGACGGTGGTGCAAAATGATGCCAATGCGTGTGCGGTTGCCGAATGGAAATTCGGCGCAGGTAAAGGATACGATAATGTTATCTTTTTCACTTTTGGAACCGGTATGGGAGCAGGTCTTATACTTGACGGGAAATTATATTCAGGGACCAATGATCTTGGAGGTGAAGTTGGACATATGCGTTTGTCTGATTCCGGACCTGTCGGTTTCGGTAAAGCCGGCTCTTTTGAAGGATGGTGCAGCGGTGGAGGTATTGCTCAAATAGGACAGACCATGGCCCGTGAAAAGTTGCAGATGGGTGATAAAACTGGATATTGTTCAACTTTGGATCAACTCGATACAGTTACGGCTAAATCCATTGCCGAAGCTGCTTATGCGGGAGATGAAACGGCTAAGGAGGTTTATCGCCTTTCCGGAGAATACCTCGGTCGGGCACTCTCGATACTTATAGATGTGTTGAATCCTGAAGTATTGATTCTCGGAAGTATATATGGACGGGCAAAAGATCTGATAGAACCGGCTATGCGTAGCGTTATCGAGAAGGAGGCGATTCCTCTTGCAGCACGTAGTTGTAAAATCGTTCCTGCAGCCTTGTCTGAAAATATAGGAGATATGGCTGCTCTTGCCTTGGCTGTTGAAGCATCGAATAAATTGTAATGCAATTAATTTGTGTCTTGCCGAAAATTAAATGCAATTCTATTATGGAGTTTTATTGTGCAATGTGGTGATATATAGTGCGATGTGTAAAATGTGTCTCGTGTGTTAAATAGACGGGAAATTGTAAATGTGTTGAACAGGAATTGTCTTGTCATTTGTTCGACATTACATTTATATTTATAAAATTATATATCTTTCTGTCTCAAATTCTGAAAAACTTTCATATAGTGTAATATCCGAATTATCGTTTTTGGAATATTGGATTACAACTCTTTACGCATCTGTTTTGTTGTTAAGTTGGCGACTGGATATTAATGACAGATGGGATTTCAATTCTGAAATCCCATCTGTGGTATGAAAAGTGTTTGTTTTGAATATCGATCCGTTATGAAAGGTATGCCGTAAGCATCCATACTGTTTTTTCCTGTTCTTTCAGGTAGTCGCTGAGAAGTGCCACGGTTACTTCATCCTCTGCCTCTGAGGCTTGTGCAAGTGCTTTCCTTTCTTCTCCTATAAGGTAACTCAATGTTTCAAGGATATTCTTTACTGCAGCATCGGCTGAGGATTCATTCCCGACTTCTTTCACTTTTGCAACTTTCAGATATCCGCTGAAGTTGTTCTCGGGAGTTCCCGAAAGTTGAAGGATACGTTCTGCTATTTCATCGACTTTTTCAGCTACATCATCGTACATGTTTTCGAACTGTGCATGAAGTGTGAAAAATCCGTTACCTTTTACGTTCCAGTGGAACCCTCTCAGATTGGTATAATAAACTTGGAAGTCTGCTAAAAGTTGTTGCAGCGATTTAACTAATTCATTAGCTTTTTCTGCATTCAATTTTGTGTAATCCAGTGTTTTCATAATTCTTATTTTTTAAGTTGTTGTTTATCTTTTTTGTTGATACAAAGATAATATATGAAATATTATAAAGCAAATTGATAATCTTTATATAATTATAAGTTAAATTTATGGTGCGGTGAGAGGCATTAATCCATTATTACTCAATGTCCACTGGTATGTTATATGAGCCGTGTCCATTTATTTGATTTTTAGGTGTTTTTTGTTATTTTTACTTCGGTATATATTCCTGTTTTATAAAATAGTTTGAGTTATTACTTGGACATGATATTCATTCGGAGAGTATTTGACAAATGTTACTTGGAATTTTTTGTTGACTGTACTTCGAAGAATGTCTGTTTATATAATGGAATTTATGCTTTCAGTTCTTAGCGGATATAATTTTTATAATGGGAATATTCTGTTTATGTATGATGATTTTAATTTAACGCCATGAATATTAAGGTATTAATATTGTCATTGCTAATTGCATCGATTTGCTCTTGCAATAATAATTCGGTGTCAAATGATAGTGTAAAAGAAATAAATGGAGAACTTTTGGTAGTAGATGATTTGTTTTTGGGCGCACCATCCGAATTGATATTGAGAGACTCGATACTCTTGGTTTATGATCGTTTCGAAAATTATTTGTTGACTCAAATAGATGTTAAAAATGACCGTTATCTGGGGCGGTTGATATTGGAAGGAAGAGGACCTGGTGAAGCGATCCCTCCCGCCAAAATTTCATTTTATGATAACAATTTGAATGTTTTTCAATTCCAAACGGGGGCATTGAATATTTATGATGATAAGTTCAATTTCCAAAACCAGCTTTTTTTTGAAGATCATCCGGCTAATATAAAGCAAATGCGTAATGCATTTATCGGATTTGGTGCATTTGAACAAGGCCGTTTCCATATATATGATATGAATGGTAAATGTGTCGGATTTGCAGGAGATTTTCCCGATGAAAGTAATAATATGGATCAATTAGCAAGATTTGTATTGTATCAGGGACATCTTGCGAGCAGTAAAAATGGACGATATTTCGCATTTGGTTATGCGTATTCGGATAATATTGAATTTTATGACATGAAAGATAAAGAGGTTGAGTTGATCAGAACATATGGAGAGGGGAGTGTCAAAGGTCGGTATGCAGGTCGACTTGAACTGGACGATGATTGTTTGATGGGATATAAGTGGGCATATGGCGGGGATAAATATTGTTATATGTTATACTTGGGCAAAACATTAGCCGAAAATAATTATAATAAATATTGGGCTGATAATATTGTTGTGTTCGATTGGAAAGGGCATCATGTCAAAACATTTAAATTGGATGTGCCGATTCTGTCGTTTTGTGTCGATGAAAAGAACCAAATAATATATGGTCTTACTGTAAGTAATGATGAATTTGTGATTATGCGATATAAAATGTAATGATTATGAGACGTCTGTTTTTACTGGTGTTTGTTTGTTCGATATGTATTGTGGGTTGTTTTGCCCAAAGTAGAGTTACGGTTAAAGGCCAAATATTGGACATCGATACCAATGTCCCGATTGCAGGAGTACGGGTGTATGTTAAAGGAGATACTACTGTACAAACCTTGAGTAATACTAAAGGCTATTTTGAATTAATTACAGATGGGTCAAAAATTCTTTTTCTGACGAAAAAATATAAACATTCTATACGTACGGTTGCAGATATTAATAAAACGGGAAAAGTATATCTTAAAAAGTATGTTCCGACAGATGTTCCCGCACTTGTAATTAAGACGAAAGAAGGACAAGACATAACTTCGAAAGTCGAAAAACAGTCTGTCAATGGAATTAACCTTCCCAAAGATGAATGGTGTTTGACAAATGCATCAATCCTGTTAAATGTAGGTTATTATTACATGGCTAACGGTAAAATAAAGGTTGAATATGAATATTGATTTGCCAGAGTATATGTTATAGCCAATATCTTGGAGGATTAAATTTTTTTATGTTTGATTCGCAGACTGTTTGTGACGACCGATACGGAACTGAGAGCCATTGCCGCTGCCGCTATCATTGGGTTCAGCAGAAAACCTGTGAAGGGATACAATATTCCTGCTGCGATGGGTATTCCTATCACGTTGTAAATAAATGCCCAGAAAAGATTTTGTTTTATTGTTGTTACCGTCTGGCGGGATAACTTGACTGCTTTAGGAATTGCTTCCGGATCGGATGTCATCAGCGTGATTTGTGCCACATCCATAGCTATATCTGTTCCTTGTCCCATGGCAATACTGACATCAGCCTGAGCCATTGCTTCCGCATCGTTTATCCCGTCGCCTACCATGGCTGTTATTTCACCTTGTTTTTGAAGTTTTTTTACATATTCAAATTTGTCTGCCGGCATCAACTCTGCTTTATATGTTTTTATTCCGATATGTTGAGCAACAGTTCGTGCCGTTGTTTCATTGTCTCCGGTAAGCAAGATCGAGACGATACCTTCCGAGTTCAGATCTCGTATGGCAGCTGCTGCATTTACCTTTATTTTATCGCTTAGCGCTATTATTGCGATAATATTTTTAGATGACCCGAAATAAATGACTGTATTACCTTTTGTGCGGAAGGTCTCAGCTTTCTCGATTAGTTCTTTATGCAGATTTATACCATGAGAATCCAAAAGCCTAAGATTTCCTACATAAAAAGTTTCACCGTTAATTTCTCCTTCAATTCCCAAGCCTGTAAGACTTCGAAAGGAACCGGTAATATCAGAATGAGATACATTTTTATCTAAATATGTTACAACGGCTTCAGCCAATGGATGTTCCGAATGTTTTTCGAGATATAGAAGAATGGCTTTGTTCTCCGGAGTATCCATATTATTGTTCCAGACGATACCTGTCACTTCAGGTTTCCCTTCTGTGATTGTTCCTGTCTTGTCAAATACGATTGTAGTTGTCTTGTGTAACAGTTCCAGACTGGCCGCATCTTTTATGAGTATGTTGTTTTCAGCCCCTTTCCCCATACCGACCATTATTGCCGTAGGTGTAGCTAGTCCCAAAGCACAAGGACAGGCAATAACCAATACAGTTACAGCACACAACAGTGCATGAGAGAATGCTCCTTCGCCACCGAATACCATCCAGGCAATGAATGTCAACAGAGCTATTGCCATTACCGTAGGAACAAATACGGCAGCGATTTTATCAGCCAATTTCTGAACAGGAGCTTTGCTTCCTTGAGCATCGCGTACAGTCTTTATTATTTGAGCAAGTAGAGTGTCGTTCCCTACTTTTTCTGCCGTAAAACGAAAACTGCCTTTTTGATTTATAGTTCCGGCGAATACTTGTGCTCCCTTGCTTTTTTCGACAGGAACGGGTTCTCCCGAAATCATACTTTCGTCGACAAAAGAACTGCCTTCAGTTACCGTCCCATCCACCGGTATTTTATCACCCGGTTTCACCAGCAACGAAAAACCTCGTTCGACCGTTTTTATTGGAATTAAGCATTCACTTTCATCGGGCATTATTCGGATTACATATTTAGGTTGCAAGTTCATAAGCTTGCGGATGGCTGACGAAGTGTTTGCTTTGGCACGACTTTCTAACAAACGTCCGAACAAAATAAGGGCTATTATGACTGAAGCAGCCTCATAATATACATGTGATTCTAAACCTCTGGAGATCCAATAATCGGGAAACAGCGTATTGAACAGACTGAACAGAAACGCAACCCCTGTACTTACAGCTACCAAAGTATCCATATTTGCCCTTTTCAGTTTTATTTGTCGGAATGCGTCGACGAAAAAGTTTCGACCGAATATTGATAAAACCGGGACTGTAAGGACAAGCATAATCCAGTTTGCGTAAGGCATATCCATAAAGAACATCCCTATAATAAATACTGGTAGGGCAAGGGATATTGCTCCGAAAGTATTATGTTTTAGTTTTTTGTACTCATCAATTTGTAACCGCTCCGCCTCTTCCTCGTCATCATCTTCGTCAGTAAGCATGTCGAACCCTGCATTTTGAGCCGTTTCACGAAGTTTTGCAACAGTAATTGTTTCGGGATTAAAGTCTATTGTGGCAGTGGCTGCGGCAAAATTGACGGTTGCCGAGTTTACACCTTCCTGTTTTGAAATCATTCTTTCGAGGTTGGAAGCGCACCCTGCACAGTGCATCCCTGTTACATGGTAACTTTTTTTGATATTTTTTTGTGTGGCCATATTTTAAAATTTTATGTCATGAAAATGTAAAAAATGAGGTATGATTGAATATAAAGCGGAAAGTATTCCGACAATATAATTCTATACATATATACATATTTGTTGCCCAAATATAATTAAAACAGTAAAGAGGTGTATCGTATGTGTGTCAATATACGTATTTTAATGTATATGATTATATGTTGATATACTTATTTGTTGGTATCTTATGAAAATATAAATCTATGTTTGGTATAGGACACGACAAATATCACCTATTTTAGGTATTTCTCCGTGGATATGAAGAGGCTATTTTTGCACAAACAAAACATAAGAGATATGACAGGAATTTTTTATGGCAGTACGATGGGAACTACAGGTGAGTTGGCAGTGCGAATTGCAGAAAA
>CASFSC010000067.1 GCA_949296995.1 uncultured Alistipes sp.
GTAACATCTCGTGTGCGGCTTCCAATCGTTTATGTATAATCCATTTTTGAGGAGAAAGAGGACTTATTTTTTGGAAATCTCTTTTAAATGTAGATAGACTGCGACCGGTGAAAGAAGCGATATCCTCTAATGATAAATCAAACATATAATTTTCATTGAGGAATTCTAAAATATCGATTTTCCAAGGTTCATTGAAATCGAATAATATCGGATAGAACCGTTTGTCTATATTTAAAAGAGCATATACACCTTCTATGACTTTGAGGTTCATTATTTCTTCCGCCGGTTTGATAGAGGGGTCGAAATATGGTTCCAAGGACATAAACAAACTTTGAATTGCTGGATTATATGGCAGTTTGACTACACTGTCCAAACTATTCTCTGGTGTTGGAGGAATATTCTGTTTTCCTATTTTTTGAAATATTTCGCGCATTGTCTTGCGGTTAAAATTCATGAATATGCCTCGGAAAGGATTTTCTTCTGATGCCTGCTTAACCATATTGACACGGGTGTCTCGTTTGAGAAAAACACATTCTCCGGGCCCTATTGCAGTTTCGTGGCCATTTTCTTCCAGAATAAATTTTCCTCCATAGACATATACCAATGTGAGGTTGCGCACCATTTTTGTGCATCTGCGCTCATCGTTTGCATAATAGCTGAAAAATATATCGGCGTAGTTGAATACTTGGTATTTTTCAGATTTTGGATCCATTTGTTTGCTGTTTTTTACAAAAATAGCATTTTTGATATTTCTATAAAATGTCGTGTGAGAATAACTCCGTTTTTATTTATAATTATGGTTCAATATGGGTTTATTATGATTTGAGTTAACGATATGCATGTATATAAGGTGTGAAATTGCAAATTGTTGGATTACAAATAAATGCCTTATTGACCATCACTGCAATAGCATGGTAAAATAATTTTATCGACATAATTTCAATAATAACAATAAAATAGTTTATCGTTTATGAATATAACATTCATAAATTACAATAAGATGTATTCTTGCTTTTCAATCGAATATTACCTGTATAATGTACTGTTGATTTTCTGTTTGTGATATATTGGTCGTCCGTCATGAGTTATTCCTTCGATAATGATCGTATATGTAGAGGGTGTATCAGCCGAATAAAAATCTATCCTTGCCAATCCTCCTGCAGTAGTCTTTATAAAAGGATTCCAATATAGTGTACTTCTTTGGTCGGGTGTCTCATTTTGTTTCTGTTCTACCGTCTCATATCTCGGAGAATAAAACTCTTTGGATGTCTGGAACCCGAATGGAGAATAATTTATCGAACCGGGAGATTGTGGTATCTCTGAATCGAAATCGAGACCTGTTTTAGCTATCGTAGTAACAATTATGGCCCCTCCCAGTCCTCCTCCTTCTGTGCCGAACATAGCCAATCTTGAACCTGTCATGAGTTCAACCTCTTTTATAACATTTGATGGAAGGAGATTGAGGTTTTCCTCAGATGTTTCGATTCCGTCAACGAATATTTTTAATGACTTTACATTTTCTCTTCCACTTCCTTTGGCTATGCCAAGCTTTGGCTTGCCATTACCTGTTGCATAAACACGTACTCCGGGAAGTTTGGCTAAAAAGAAAAATATATCATGATTCTTTTCCGGTTCTTCCATTTTCAATACATCGTTGAAAGGTGAAGAATATATCGAGTATTCCGCAGCTGCTCTTGGTGGCTCAACTGTACGTCGCGCCCGTACAACTATCTCTTTGATATTCCTTACCTGATTGCCTTCACTGTCGGTGTAGATACTCTCTATTTCAATGCCGTTGTCGTCTATTATCTTTCCCGCATCTTCCATATCCGTCTTATATTCTGCAACTTCTCCATAAGGTGTTTTTAAAACGGCATTCGTAAATGAAAGTTCATCCATCGTTATTTGGCAATTAGTATTGGATCCTTTACTGTCTACTGCCTGCAACATATATCGTGTGCTGTCAGGAATGTTCATGTTTTGAAATACGAAACGTCCTTCGGCATCTGTTGTAGTGCTTCCTGCTCGGTTACCACCTATTTGTAGCATGGTAACCGTTCCGTTCGCGACGGGTTTGTTGCCTTTCAGGTTGGTAACTCGTCCGGATATGCTGAATGAAGTCTCCCTCGGAATTGACGGAGTCGCAAAATCTCCTTTTAAGACTGCCGGAATATTGTATCTGCTCCATCCTTGTGTCATCATCAGTACATCAAGATTCTCTCTCGAACGGGTACTGTCTCCTCTGAAATATGAAGCCGGATTCTCAACATAACCTTTCAATTCGGATGTTAAAAGCAACGTCGACATTATGTTATTAGTAGAGTCCTGAGTGGTAAGATAGTCATTTGTAACGGAGACAGATAAATTACCTCTCAGTTTATTTGTAAACGAATCTTCTATTATGATTTTCGATTGTATGTGTTCCCGTTTGCCATAATTGTCTTTATTGTTGGTTATCGAAACTTTAGGTGCCATTTTTACACGAGAATTGAAGACCAGTCTCTCGCTTAAAGGATTCATGTTGTTGTCTAACAATACAAAATGTATAATGCCTGTCGGTAAATCATATTTGTAAAATTTGACAGTCGTATCGCCGATTAAAGGTGCACTGTATACTGCTTTCCCAAAAGTATGAGCAAAAAGATGCATGTCTTTCGACATTGAATTGTTGGCTGAATATATGGCTGATATGGCAAGTGTGTCCGTAGACGGGGATACTGCACATAGAGATACTACATCATTTTTGGCTGCAGGTAAAGCGAATCTCTTTTCTTTCCCCAAACTATTTTTACAAACTGCAAAATAGCTCTCATTTGGATCTGCCGTAATCTGAAAAACTCCCATCCCTAGGTAATTGGATGTTATTTTGGTTACAGTGTCGCCTTTGGCTGTAAAAATATATCCTTGTATGCGTTCTCCGAGTCCGTTTGATTTGAGCGCTTTGAATGCTATGCGGGCCGGGACTCCTGCCGGCAGATCGCCTCCTTCCGGCAAAAAGGCAACATCATAGTCATCATTCAGCAATATAATGGGAATATATGTTTTGTAAGTTTGTCCGATGTAGTCGTATTCCAAATAGAGATTGTTATTCTTAAGTTCTTTTTGCGGGTCAATTTTAAGTCTTACAACATTCCCTTCAACGGTATTTACACTCCTTGTTTGTCCGTTTGCGCCTGTTATGCGAATTTCGTCCGGAATTATGGGCTCATCGCCCCTTTCAGGTAAAAAACGTATCTCTGTAATTACGGCCGTACCTGATTCATCTGGAGAAAGATTGGTCTCTATATGGCACTCTTTCGCGCCAGGATCGCTAATATTAACCTTTTTCCTGTAAAAAAACTCTTTGCCTGAGTTTTCCATATAACGGGTATAGAAACACAATTCATATATACCGCTCGGCATGTTGAGCATAATAGGTATACGTCCTGAATATATATTGTTCTCCGGCCGTATCTTGACACGTTGTACTACCGAGTCAACAGGATTTATCAATTCTGCATATAGATATTGACCGGATGTATCGGCCGTCATAGAGGCTGCATCCATGACGTACGCGCGAAACCAGATGCTTTCTCCGTTATTGTAGCTCGATTTATCTGTATGAACATAAATCTTGTCTTGAGGAAAGAGGGATAACTGTTTGGAAAATGCAGCAGAAACTGTGTCATCGGCTGATTGGACAGGTGAATGTACTGCTGTGAAAATTAGTGATAGTAATAAACAGATTATGTGCCGATTATTACAAAGAGAAAGGATCGGTTTCATAAGGCGGGTCGGTTTATATGTATTTATATAATAAAAGTATATTAAATAATGTAAAAAACCAAATAAAACGCCCTATTTTATGTAAATAAAGTTTAAATATGTAATCTATTAAGGTATATTATTCGCTTTTTGCTCGATTATGTTATATGTTTTTTATTAATATTTTATTAATGAAAGGATTTCATTTGGGTGATTGATTATATAATCCGGTGAAAATTGTTTCAGCTCCGATAATGGCCTGAAACCCCATGTAACTCCGACAGATATTACACCTGCATTTTTTGCAGTTTGCATGTCTACTCCAGAGTCTCCTATATATAAGACATCTTTTTTATCAACTCCTGCTGCATTTAATATATCAAAAACGATATCAGGATCAGGTTTGGGATTTTTACCCTCCCGTTGCCCTAAAACTGTGATGAAATTTATGTCAGGGAAATAATGTTTTATAAGTTTTTGCGTGGCAGAGTGATATTTGTTGGATGCTACGGCAAGCATGATCCCTTGTGACTGTAATTTGTCGAGAATTTCAGGAATACTGTCATAAGGTCGGCTTTCATCGGCATTATGAATGTCGTAATACGGAATAAACTCTGCTCGTATTTTAAGAATATTTACCTCTGTTTTTTCCCCTTCGGGCAGTGCTCTTTCAAATAATTTATTGATTCCGTTTCCTACGAAGAATTTGTATTCACTGGTGTGATGGGTGGGAAAACCACATTTAGATAATGCGTAATTTGTACTTGATGCCAAGTCGGCTATGGTATTGATAAGGGTTCCGTCGAGATCGAATATTGCGAGCTTTTTCATGAAAGCAAATGAATTTAAATTTTTTTAATTACGTAAAATTACATTTCTGTACCTAAATATAAAATTTTTTTCCATGATTAAATATTTTTTTGCAGGAAAATATAACATGTTGTTTTATGTAGTATAATTCTGATAATTAATTAGTTGGTTATTGATGGCAGGGTGTTTAATTTTAACACATGGTATAAAATACGTTAAAAATTCGAAAAAAATATTATTAAAAATATTTAAGATATTTGGAGAATATAAAAATCGTGTTTATATTTGCAGTGAAGTTTTAGGTTCATTTAGGTTAGTAGTTTAGGTTAGTAAAAGGAAAAAACGGTGGACGAGAGTTTAATATTCTCTCTCTCTCCGTCTTTCCTTTGAAATTGAAAAGTTCTGTTTTCCCATCCTTGCTTGATGGGGAAGATACCATATAAAACACAAAGAGGTCTGATTATCAGACCTCTTTTTTTGTTTGTATTGGGTTTATTATAAAATAAGTCCGTTTTTCATCACTACTCTGTTTTTAATGTTTTCTTCAGCATTATACTCAGGAAATAATTCCGGATTTTCCTCAATGTATTCTAAAGCTTTATTAAGCATGCAGTTCGCACTATTGAGTACTCTTTTTTTGAGACGAGACAGTTGTTTGTCCGTAATAGGATTTCCATATTCAGTCTCTGAAGTTATTATTCCCATAGTGCCTATCGATGCGGTTGCATCATCTAGAATCAGATATTTTACGAACATTGCAAGAGGTGGCTTGATATATTCCTCTACGAAATCCGTATTGCTTTCGTCAGATAATCTTCCGAAAAGTTTTCCCAGCACAGGCTTCAGAAATTTTGTTTGTGCCGTATCTATTTTTATGTCGTTTATTAAATCGGGCCTTACTTTTTCAGAAGCTGAGAATGCAATTTCCATGATTTCTGCCGGAGAGATCAATAATATATCCATTGTTTACTAATTTTAATCAATGTTTCTCATTGCATATTTTGTAATCTGTGCAAGATATAGATTTTGCGTTTCATCCTGCGGATCATACTCCATACCATCATTTTTACGAGCTTCCCAAACTTTCATATAGAGAGGTTTGGCTTTTGTCGGTGGACGATTTATAATTTGCAGAGATGAAGTGTCGCAATGCAGTATTTTTTCGATTACATTTCGAATAGGTTCCATCAATTCCTCTTGTTCTGCAATTATTACAGTGTTCAAGGCTATTTCGTATTCATGCAGTATTCTTTCCGAATTAAATCCTGAACTGTAATCCAAACCGCTTAAAGACCTGAACCAAGAATGAGCAACTACAATGTCTGATGTAGCCTGGTCGTGCAAATATTTCCAATCGCCTTCGTTTGAGGATGATATCGGGATGAATTTTGAATTTTCATCTTCAATCGAATTCTTGACCATGAACATTACCTGTCCCGGTTTTCCAGCAAATTTCTTTTCCGCAGTTGTCACTATCTGATGAGCGTCGGTCTCATTGTCGACTTCGGCATCCAATATCATTATTCCCGATAATTGGAAAGAGTTGTCCAGTCGACTTATATTCCATTTGTCGGTTTTGTAAGCTATGGCCGAGACGTTCAATCCTGCAATGTAAGCGGGAACGCCATAGTTTTCGAACATTGGTTCATAATCTTTGTAATGGAATATTGACCGGATTGTTCCGTCAGCAGCTTTTTCAAAAATGGGATATAGCGGCAGTTTTTTTGCCGTTGAAGGGTTGTACTGCATCCAGTTGTGATGTAAGATAATATGTTTGTTATCTTTAGCCACCCTGCATTTAGAGGCATCATGATGGAATAGAGACAGAAAAGAGAAACTTTCATCCGTTACTATCTCCAAAAAGGCATTCCCGAACAGAGCTTTATCGAAAGCCAGTTTGTTGAGCAGTTTTCTCATCGATTCACCCGCTCCATTTACGTTTTCGATCATGTCGGCCAGTATCGGATTCTCGGTGTCGAATGAAAACCCTTTACCTGATATATAATCGGCTTTATCGTTTAGTATACGCCTGTGTGTGGTCGATTGTCTTGACAATTTGGTAAGGGCATATGGGAACAAGTTGTCGTTTCCCCATTTCCAGTACTGGTTATTGTTGTTCTGGGACGGGCCTATTGTCAGAAATGATTCCGTTTGGTTTTTTGTGACGAATACTTTTGTGGTAGGTGAAAAGTTTGTTTTTATCGTTTTTTTCATTTGCCTTAATGTTTACTTACGATATGTTACAGGTATAGGTTTTCTGTTTCACCTGTAAATGGTTTTGCTTTCGAAATGTCTTCACTACGCAGGATAATGGTTTCTCTGGTAGGATCCGATAGCTGACGTCCTGATTCACCTGTTATGGATACTAATCGGAGAGGATATTCTTTTTTGAATTCAGGTGAATATCCTACAAGGAAAGAGTCATCGTTTACGGTTGTTACAATCGCGGCTAATCCGTTTTGAGATTCACGTGCAAGTTCTTCTATTATAGCGGATGTTGCACCTCCCATTTTATCGAGAGCGAAACTTATGGTATGTGTTACCACTAAAGCACCGTTTGTTCGGGTGACGGTTTCGGTGAATTCAGCCTCGTCTTCGAAAAAACGATATTTTGCAAATCCGCTTCCTTCGGCCAGCGTAATTTCCGTATAGGCATTTTGTTCTGAATTCAGGCTTGCATTTTCGATAGAATCGATATTTATCAGGGCGATATTTTTTAATCCTCCGTTCCTGCGAATGTATTTTTGATTGTAACCTGTTAGAGCCATACTATTGGGCTTTTACTGCCATTGAGACCAGTTCCGGGAGCAAATAGTCGCAACCGGCCATGAATATTGCTCTCTGACGGTTTTCCATCATGTCAGGATTGTACCACATTCTCACTTCCGTTCCGGGGAAATCGGCTGTATTTACGGCCAAGGCCAGATTTCGACGATCAGTAAGGATTGCGAATGATTGTGGCATATCCGTACATTGTTCAAGATATTCCGAGACTTTAATGTCTATAACAGGAATACCTCGATAAGAGATTGATTCACGACCATTTTGTTTTGCGAGGTATGCCGATTCCAATACTATGCTGTCGAGTTCTTCCTCATATTTTGCATAGATGTCGGAAGTTACCAGATATACGAGATTACCTTGCGATTTGAACTCTTTTAATACGTTTGAAGAGTTATCCCACAATTTTTTGAGCAGATTTTCAGCTTCGTCGGCTACGGTCGAAGTTTTGAAATCGGTTGAGAATTCTTCGGCTTTGATATCGGCGTCTGTACTGCCTTTATCAGCGACCAGTCTTTTGATAAATCCGTCGAATGTATTCAGAACCGATTCTCTGGATGTATCGCCCAACCACATAGTTGCTCGTATGCTTTCGGCGATGGCTTCTTTGAAGAGCGATGTTTCAGCGGCTTCCAGTTCTGTGCCCGAAAGGTCATCCATATTAACGTCGGCTCTGTTTGTAATGTTTTCGTAAACCATATTGAAATAATCATCGGCAGAATAACCGACTTCGGCCTTTACTTTTGAAAGGTTTATTGATTTTTGATATTTTGTAGCCGAAGCACCACCGGTCCATCCGCTCGTAGCATATTTTTGCAGGATGTCGCCAGTTCGTTTCCAGAATTGCAATGTAGTAGGAACAGGTGTATTGTACATTATTTTTATACCCAGGTCGATTGCATCGGGACCGCTCAACATGGGACGGAAAAAGATAGTCTCAAGATCTTTACCAGTGTAAGTTTTTGGATTTTCAATTTTTGCCATAATTTTTTGTATAATTAAAATAATAGGGTGAAAAAATGTAATTTATTTATTGAATTGCTGTACATCTTTATAATATGCACGAGCATTTTCGCTCATTATGATTTCGTCATACGAAGGATCCTCTTTTTTAAGGGTTTCCGGAGGTTTTATTTTCGATTTTATCTCTTTTAGTTGAGATAATTTATCGTTATCGTTGTCCAGATTTTGCAGGATCTGATTTGTATTTAGTACTATTTCTGATTTTTTATCATCAGGAGTTTTTAATATCAGGTTAACCAGTTCATTCCATTTTTTTCTGATATTCTGTATTGGAGATGTTTCTATATATGTATCGGCCAATCCTCTTTCTATAGTTTCTTTAGCATTCAACCATAGTCCATTCCCATTGTTGTATTCCATGAGTTGTCTGAAATTATCGGCCGGCAGTCCGCTCCTCATCGCATATATCTCGACGATTTGTTCGTCTGTTTTGTTCAGCAAATCTATCGTTTCACTGAGATTGTTTGAATTTCCTTCCGATGCCGATATCGATTTATGTATCAGGTAGAGTGCATTTTTGGATATTTCTCTTTTCCCTTCGGATGCAGCTTGAGCAATTATTGTTGCTGCAGACGCTACATATCCGAAACAACGTGTAATAATTGTTTTGCCCGAGGCCTTCAGCGTATCATGTATCAGTATAGCATCATTTATATTTCCACCAGTGGAACGGATATTAACAACAATTTCAGAAGATGCGATTGATTTTATTCGGTCAATCTGTTCTTTGAATTTTTTATAAGTTGCGACTTTTTGCGCCTTGTTTACGAATTGTAACTCTTCGGGGATTCCTATGGTTCCTTCGATATCTATTTCGGTTACTTTTTTCGATCTGTTCTGAACATTTATTATTCCAGTCATGTTTATTATATTATGTTTACATCAGTATAGTAGTACATGCATTTTCGGATGTATTCGTAAGAACACGCGAATTGTTCTGCAGCCGACCACATTGCATCGCTTTTTTTCATTCCTTTTTTCACCATTTCGTCAACGACGTTTCGTACGGCGAGAATTTTACATCTGGTGTAGTCCACGACACCCATTTTGATCAGTTTTTCCAAAAGATTTTTTGTGTTAAGTTCGCCATAATGAGCATCGATGATTTTGACGAGTTGTTTTTCGTAGAGGGTCATATTTTTTTTTAATTTTAGGATTGAGTTTAAAATGAAGCCTGTTCTACTATGGTACGTACTGCATTTTGAGCATTTGTGATATCGGATTCCAATACATATACCCGCAGATTATTTATTTTTTTGTCAATAATTTCTTCGATTTCATTTTTAGTTGCATATACAGGATTTTTATTAATGGATTCCGCACGATATATATTTGTCGGAGCGATATATTCATCGTTTTCGTGGTAGTTGCTGTCGTTATATTTTTGTATCCTGTCGTAAAAGATTATTTTATAGGCATTATCCATATTTATATGTTTTTAAGGAAAATACATTTTGTAGATGAGTTTGAAGCAGGATTATAGTCGCAGATTTCTTCTAATCGACATAGAATATCTTCTCCATTTATACGCAGTTTGAACAATGCTCTGAAATCGTGTTTCAATTCATTTGGAATTATAAAGGCTTCCACATCTTCGGGATAAAGATGTATATAGGCTGTAATTCTTTTACCGGAGTTGTACATTTCGATATTATTGTCGTAATATGAATGCAATCCGTCCAAATTGTCCCGATCTTCAAAACAGAGCGTAAACGGTTCGGTTTGCGTGTAGTGAAATGCCGCCAACGGATAGTTTTTGCCATAAGAGGGCCATCCCCAAATTTGCCCATCAGGCAAATCAGCCATTCCCATATATCTTACGATTTTTGGAGGGAAGTTTAGATTTTCACTGTCAGGAGTTTCCCCGTTGCGGTTACGGTCCCCCACTTGCATCAATGTTGCCGCCTTTGCATCGGGATATTCTCCTTGTTTGTTTATAGTTGGGGTGAAAACCGGGTTATAGTATGTTTTTTCTCCCTCTTTTGCATAAAGGTTTAAGATTTGTGTGCTCCATTTCCCGAATACAGATTTAGCAGATTCATCCCATCTGGCAACGGCTCCGTCTCCTTCTTGATATCTCAGGGTAAATGTTTTGGACATATCGGCACCCAATTCTTCTATTTCAATGGGTTTTGCCAAATCCATGTTGTTGCTCCAATCGACTATCGTGTCCTTGTCGTAGAACTGCTCTCTCGGTTCGATATAGATAATTTTGTTTTTGGAATCGGAATAGAAATATAGATTGAACATCTGTTTGATACCGTTTATCATATCTATTTGCCGGAGCTCATGCGCCGCTATTTGTTGAAAACTTACCGTATCGCCTTCTGTCGGGTGGGGCAGGAAAATAGGTTTCAGATATATTTCATTGCTGATAGTCATTTGCATACCTTCTTCGGCCCCTCCGAAATGAATAAGGTCGAAATATCGAGGTTCCGACGGTTTTGCAGGAAGAGCTGCCGAACGTAGTTTTACATTTATTTTTACAGTTCCGGTTTCAGTCACATATCCATAATATAAAGCCCAATCGTTGTCATAAACAACATATTCACCAGATGTATTTTTAATATATAATCGAGGATTTATCGCGTTTTGCCCTGCTTCTACACCGACCGATGTGCATCTTGCTGAAAAACTTTTCAGTTCGATAGTCGTATAATCCGAAGGAGATAGGTTTTGCAGGTCTGCATTTTGATTTGTTATCTGATCATAAACGAATTTGTATTCATTACCATCCATATGATCGAATATTATTAACAAATATTCCATTCCAGATGAGAATTTTGATCGCAGGTCTTCATTGTTGTTAGCGATTTTGAATTCTCGTTCACGCATGTCATCGAGGTATATTGAATTGAAACAGGTCAGTTCGGATCGATTTTTTATTTTATAGTCAGAAGAGTATTTTAAAGAGTATTCGAAACCGACATTTACTGTTTCAGTTGGATAAAATGCGATTCTGTTGTCCACTTTTCTGAAACAGTTGTTCGTATTGAATACATCTGATAATTTTCCGTATTCGGACTCCTCTTCCGGATCCGCACTGTCTACTATATTCCCGATAGAAGACAGTGGAGTAAAAGGGTCAGCATATACACGTCCGAATCTATCTGCTGTTGCTGTTGCCGGAGCAAATCTTTTTGCGAGAAATCCCATTTTGTCGGCAATGTTTTGGACCTCTTTTTCAGGATATTTTCCGCTGATGAACAGAGATTTGAAAAAATCGCTGTTTAAGAAAGATGAATTTATCGTATATCCGGCCTGTGCGGCTATTGATTCAATAAAATCTTTTGCATTAATAAACGGATGGTAATCGCTGAAAGTCATTATTCTTACAGGTTTGCTGAGAGTTGCATCCGAAATAGAGAAAGTGTCTCGTTGTACAGGTAGGAATTTTACTGGAGATGCAGAGCTCCATCCATCAATAATCGTAGAGGGAATAATTTCTTGTTGAAAATCGATTTGAGTATCTTTCATCATCGTTTCCGATGCAGCTATTACCCATTCTTTTCCAGCTCCGATAATATTTAAATTATACCATCCTGTGCCGTTTTTTGAAACCGTACATTTTGTCAGCATGGGGAATCCTTCGATTACGATAGATCCTCCGACTTCGATCCTTGCAGAGTGTTTTGTCTGATTGAACATTTCCACCGCATTTATCTGTTCGGGATCACCCATTATGGCCATGTTTTTAGCTGTTATTGGGATCTGCAACGTTTTTGAATATCCTGTTTTTCCGGTTTCTATCTGTGTTATCGAGGCGATTGACAATGATATCGAAACAGAAGTGTTAATGTCGATATCAACCTCTTTGTCATCTATAAACAAAATCATAAGTTGTCCGGAATTAGATTGTTGGGTAATATTTTTTTTGCGTTTCCCTTGCGGTTATATTCATCATTGTAAGCTGCTCCGATTTGGTTACGATGTTATTTGTCGTAATATCTATCGGGATGAATATTCCATTGTCGTAGATCCATGCTTTTGGAGAAGATACAAGTTGGCTGAGCCATTCCATGGTATTGTAGTTTTCGAATTGCGAATTCATTGCTAATTCGGTTTCGGAATAGTTTTCCACAGGAATATATCCGTTGGATGAATATATCTTCGTTTTAAAGTTTCTGATATTTTTTTGAGATATATTCTGCATTGTATAGAAATCTATATGCCCGTATGGATTCCACCAACATATTCTGGTATTTTCTTTACTTCTGTGAATTAATTTGTATTGTATGGTAATTATTTGTTCGGCATTCGCCATTATTCTCAGTTCCATCCGGTTATATTCTGTAATATCTCCGATGGATTTATCCGTTAAAGTTTGGTTTATGTCGGGCATATTTAACGTCAGGACGACCATACCTTCTGATACCTCTTTTGTGGTCAGGACAAGTGAATCTTCTTTGTTTTTCCCATATATAGTTATTTGAGCAGAAAGTGTTCCATTTTTTGTGCGAAATGGAATCTCATCGGATTCATCATATCTGATAACCTTTTCGGTCGGGCAATCAGAAAGTAGTGTGTTTAACTCGGGATAATAAATTCCTGCACTTAAAGTAGCAGATGCATTTCCTACAGGGGTGCCAATTTTAATGTTTATGGTTCTTTTGGAAGGTATTACGAATTGAGTTGTGTCACTTATGATGGGACTTATTTCGAATTGCCGTTTAGCATAGTTTGCAATGTTTATATCGTATTGTGTGGCTCCGGAAATTTTTTTTCTCCCTATAATTTGAGAGCTGTCATTGTTGTATATATCGAGGGTTATTTTCTCGTTTTTTGGAGCTGTGATTTGGAATATTGCATCGGTATATGCCGGGCTGTATTTCGGAGGGGTAGATATTATTTGCATAGAAAATTCATTTTAACATTGAATTCACAGTTTAAAGAGAGTTCACCTTGGTTTGTCAAAGTGTATTCAGCCGGTTCAGTTTTTAGTTTTTCGACATCGTATATATTTGGTTTTGCGAGAATGTTGCAGCATATATCTATTATATCTTTTTCCATTTCGCTCCAGATATTTTCTTTTTCGTTTTGTTGGTATCTGTGATTCAGTTTTATCAGAATCAACTCTACGTTGTATGTTATAATCCCTTCCAATCGTCCTTCGATATTATTTAGTTTTATAGGATATAGCCAGACCAAAGGATATATTGTTGCTTCTTGAGCGATTTGATATTTGAATCCGCACATCAGATTGTACCCTTTACGTTCAGCGGCTTCTTGAAGAGTATTTATTAGTTGTTGTCTGAGCATAATTTCAATGATTAAATTTTGTACGGCATTCGGCCAGTTTTATGAATTCATAGCAATTCATTCGTCCGATAGTATCTATTTCAGAAGGTAAATAGTTGGCAGATATGAACAATAGATCGCTCCAAGACATTGATTGTGGGTAAGCATTTATATAAAAGGTTTTCATATATCTGAGAGCTAATTTTAGTTCGGCGATTATTCTGGATATTATATGTTTTGGCATATCTTTAAATTCATCGGCTATTTTTATTATTCGTTGTTCATCGAACGTGTCGTTTTGAGGAAAACATAATATTGCGCAAATCAGATATTTATATCTGTTTTCATTTAGTATTAGCAGGTCAGATGCTTCACAGAATTGTTTGGCCGATATGTTTGTTAAAGGGATGTTATTCCCGTTTAAATCGATACCCCATGAAGGAAAGTTGATTTGTATTCCGTTCCAGATGAATGTTTTTATTGTTTTTTGAGGATCTATCTGTTTTGAGAGAGGGTGGATATATTCATTCCAAAAAATGTTTAAACTTTCGGAGTCTATATTTTGGACAGTTTTTTGCTCTACGCCTGTCAATAGAGTTAATAATTTATGTAATGTTTTACTTGTAGGCTGATATTTTATCGAGGAGTATTTTTTGATTATTTTTTTTTGTTGTGTTGACAGTTCCGATTCTAAAGTAGGCAGGCGGTAGTAAATATTGTTTATTTTAATGTTAATCATCTGTTGATAACTGTTAGCAACAATATGACATCATTACTTTCAACAGTTCTTTCATTTCTCTTGCGACACTAGTAACCCTACTGTTTGACAATTTCAAGCAACTTCTTTTTTCGGCCAACAGTTCTATTTGAGAGATTGCGTTTTCCATGGAATTAATTACGTTATTTGTCATAGATTCAATGGATTGCTCTTTGCTTTTGGTTGTCTTTTTAACATTTTGCGATGTGGATTGTTTAGTCATAACAGTTAATATTAGATATAATTTGGATTATAGAATAAAATGATATTTATTGTTGATAAATTTAGTGAGGCTCGAATGTTAATAACTTAGAATAATTCGATATTGCCGATCGGCCTTTGGCTTTATGCCGAGATAAAGATTCTATGTTTTGTTTTGTAGAACAAATATAATACAGCACTACCCCCTTTGTCAAGAGGTAACGCATATTAGTTTGAAAATGTATAAAGATTTATTTTTCTTCTTTTTGTAATTCGAAGAGATTCAGTTGATTCGCTTCGTTCCTGAATGAACGTCGGTGATATGGCGATATTCCGAATCGAGCTATTGCGAGCCTATGTTCTTTAGTAGGATATCCTTTGTTTCGGTCCCATCCGTACATTGGATATTCTTTGGCTATATTCAACATATATTCATCCCTGTATGTTTTCGCCAATACAGAAGCTGCTGCAATAGATAGAAATTTCCCGTCTCCGCCAATAATGCACTGATATGGTATGGCCAGATCGCTTTTGAATCTGTTGCCGTCAATTAGGAGCAGTTGAGGTTTCACCTTAAGTTTTTGTATCGCGCGATTCATTGCAGCGAATGAAGCATTCAGTATATTTATTTGATCGATTTCCTGCGGGGACACCATTTCCACAGCCCATGCCACAGCCTCTTTTTCGATTATGTCTTTAAGCAGTCTCCGATTTTTTTCGCTCATTTTTTTAGAATCGTTCAGAATCGGATTACTCCAATCTTTGGGTAATATAACGGCTGCAGCAGCAACGGGGCCCGCTAGCGGGCCCCGTCCTGCTTCATCGCATCCGGCTTCGATGAGTATATCCTGAAATGTTTTGTTTAACATTTATTCGATCAGACCTTGTTCTTTGAAGAAATTTTCGATATCGCTTACTATACTGTCATGCTGTTTCAATTCGGTTGATACTGTCAAGTTGGTTGTATCCACCTCTTTAGCCATTCTATATAGTTCTACCAAAATAGATATTTTTTCATTGAATTGTTGTTCTATTTGATCAGCTTTTTTCTCAGGGAACCTCATGTAATATGCCACATATTCTTTAAGAATATTTGCATAATCACTCAGAATTGCATTACCTTTTTCTATTTCACCAGCCATATAATAAGCCTCGATCAACGGTAACGTCATTGTCGGGGAGTGTTTAATCTGGTTGAACGGCATTTTTTCTATTGCTCTGTCAAGGACTTCAATAGCCCTGGTGGTATCACCTTCGGCAATCAACTGTTTTGCCAATCGGGCAAATACATTACGCGCTTGTACTGACATGAAATTGATCTGTATGAAGTAATCGGCATTCACTTTAGGATCATCCACATTTCCATATTCGAATTGGTTCATCAGTTTGTCATACAAATATTCCGAATCGACACGTCCCACTTCATAAAGATTGTCAACTGGAGTCTTAATAGGGACTAATCTGTATGCAAATCCGTCAAGTTGCAGATAGTCTCTGAGCCCATATTCTCCGATAGATTGAGATTGAGAAAAATAAAGCGGTCTTTCCCAGTTGAAATTAGCCAGCAGGTCTAACATCATCAGATCATTTCGTAATACTGAATTGCCCGGTATAGTCAAGTAAACTGTATCGACCATTAGAGAAGCATCTTCAGGTTTAACAATTCCGCTTTTTATGGCGTTTTCTTTGTTTACCGGAATAGCCAACACTTTGCTTGGAATTATGTTTACCATTGTCCCATCCTGCAGTGGGAGTTTACGTTTGGGATCGTCGCTTTTGAAATATTCCAAAGCAAGCTTTATATCCATAGGTTTGCCGTTCGTGAAGTCGACAACAAATACCTGTTCGTTATTATAAGTGTATTTCTCTCTGGGGATGGAGAATGGAACAGGGGCAGCATCGTTGCTTTTAACCCTCATTTGGTCGATATACCATTCCGCTCCGAGATAACTCATGTTCATAACTTTTACGTCGGGTCTGACTCCTTCCACTTCTTGGGCATACCACAACGGGAATGCATCGTTGTCCCCATAGTTCATAATAATGGAGTTCGGAAGGGTTGAATTGAGGTAATTTTTACCGAAGTCTCGAGCCACATATCTGCCGGAACGGTCATGGTCATCCCAGTTTTGAGCGCCGAGTATAACCGGCACACAAGTGCATATAGCAGTAGCGATTGCAGCAGTAGCTACATTTTCTTTCTTGAACCATTTTTTGATAGCTTCGAAAATAGCCAATACGCCGAATCCGATCCATATTGCAAAAGCATAAAAAGCTCCGGCATATACATAATCACGCTCTCTCGGTTCTACGGGAGGAGAATTCAGATATACTGCAATAGCTACCCCTGTCATAATAAATAGAGTCATTACGACAGTGAAATTACGTCCGTCCCTGTTCAGTTGGAATATAAGTCCTATTATTCCAAGAATGAATGGGAGGAAATAGTATTTATTCATTCCTTTGTTCGAAGCAGCTTCCGATGGGAGATTATCCCGAGGTCCGAGGTAAATCTGGTCAATAGCATCTATTCCGGACATCCAGTTTCCGTCAGTAATTTGTCCTGTTGATTGGACATCGCTTTGTCGTCCCACGAAATTCCAAAGGAAATATCTCCAGAACATGAAATTCAACTGATAAGAGA
>CASFSC010000068.1 GCA_949296995.1 uncultured Alistipes sp.
CGACTGTCGAAGTGCACAAGTCTGGCATAAGTGTCATTATCGGTTCCAAAGGTACACTTCTGGCTTCTGATTTGGCTTTATTCCAGAAATAGTCGAATTCTGGCGGCAATTCAGTCGTAGGCTTGATTTTTTCAGGTTCATAACCTATGTTGGTGTATGAAGAATATGTCCTGCCTTCATGTTTAAAAGTCGCTTTAACGGTTTGAAATCCTGGAGTTTTCATTCCGGGAACCTTTATTTCTGCAGGAGCGTCCGTTATTGTCAAAGTTTGCTTTGTGGTTGCAGGCATCATCTCAGGACCGTATTCGCATTCTACGGTTATATCCTTTAATGGTACTTTGTTTTTCAATACATATATTTTAAACGTGGCATCTTCTCCAACGTTATAGAGCCAGTCAGCATGATCCGGCTCTACTGTTACTGTGTACAAGGATTGAGAAGGTTGAGCATATGCCGTTGTCGCAACTGTACACAATAACAATATACCGTATAAAAATTTTCTCATAACAATATTATCACAGGTGATTATAATTCCTTGATTCTGATGTTTTTAAATCTTACTTCAGAACCATGTCCGAGGAATCCTATATGCCCGCTCGGGTTGAACAATCCCGGATGTTCACGACCATCGGCAGTTCCATTTTTAGCTGCTTCACGTATATTACCGTCAAGTATTACATGTCCGTTGAGAGTAACTTTGATATGGTCACCTTTGGCATATACTTCTTCATAATTCCATTCCCCAACAGGTTTGAGATAATCTCTTTCAGCTGCAATAACTCCATAAACAGAGCCATGTGCCTGATATGGGGTAATATCTGCATAGGCAGGATTGCGGTCATCAAGAATCTGTAACTCCATGCCTACATAAGCTGCATCGCCTTCCATTGGGGTACGTATGCCGAGACCATTATTTGCAGCAGGCGTAAGTTGGAATTCAAAGCGTAATACGAAATCACTGAATTCATCTTTTGTGTATAAATTACCACCTCCTTCAGGAGCATTGTTTACCATAGGAGGATAGAGGGTTATTGTGCCGTTTTCACAAACGTAATCACGTTTATTTCCGGTCCATTTGTCCAAGTTTGTACCGTCGAACAATATTTTGAAACCATCTTTTTCTTCTTCGGCAGACAATTTAAACGGTTCGGTAGGAGGAAGTTCATGTATATATATGTTCCTCCATGAAACTAATGTCCCATGAGCTTGTAACTCAATCTGTTCTATTGGGAAAATAGGAAGTGATCTGTCCCAATAATTTTCCAACGTTACATTATCAACCACTTTTTCTCCATTCAAGACAACGGTTACTTTGTCATCTATCATCTTAATGTAGAATGTATTCCATTCGCCTACAGGATTGTCTGCAACTTTAGATGGTTTGTCTTCATTAGTTTTATTATTGTAGAGGCCGCCGGAACCTACTTCTGCCCCAACATCGGTACGGGCAATATCCCAAATCTGTACCTGTGGCGTTCCTCTTAAATATACACCGGCATCACCGTCTGGCTCGATCATCCAATCGACATACATTTCAAAATTTCCGTAATGTTTCGTGCTGCACAGATTGTCGAATCCGTCTCCCGTAAACTGAAGTATCCCGTCTTTCACTTTCCAGTTCTGATTCATTAATTTGTCGGCTTCGGCTTGTTTGGCTTTAAGTTCTGCCGGTGTCATTTTGCTGCGTGCAATAGGGTTCTCTACAAGACCTTTCCATCCAGTCAGATCTTTGCCGTTGAACATGGAAACAAATCCTTTGTCTTTGGGCTGAGAGGCTAACAGTTTCGTTACGGTCGTTTCGTATTTTCCGCCGAGTATGTCCGCAGCCTTATGCAACATGGCCGTTATGTCCGGACCGTAGAATTGTTTGTTGGCTGAAGCTATTTTTATAACTGCTTTAGCAGCTGCTGCAGCCACATTAGAGTCTTTGCTGTCGAGATATTTGCCAGCAAGCAATAATGCCTGAAATGTGTCAATACCACCGATTTGTTCAAGCAACTGTATTTGTTCAGCAGATGCCGACGTGTTTTCGATAGTTTCGGTCAAAGCCAGCACTCTGTTTTCCGGAGTAATACCGGCACTGGCAGGAATTGTTCCTAACCCGAGTAAAAGGGCCATAGAAATAGTCAGAACTATTCTTTTCATAATTATTGTAAATATTAGGTTATAGGTAGTAATTCTAATTAAAGCTTGGTTTCCGAACGCTTCAATATCATACAAAATAAAAGAAATTTTTCCACGCTGGCAAGGATATTTGGTACAAACATATTATCTTTAGCAGATAAAAACATATTTTAAATGGTCATCAATTAAATTTTATTATGAAAAAAATATATTCATTATTGGCTGTGTGCCTGTTGTCGTTGCTTGTGTCATGCGGCTCAAAAAACAATAACCCAATGGTTATGAATGACTGGAAATATCTTGATTCCCGTCAAGTAGAGGTTAAAGACAGTACATTTACCCTTCAGAAAGGTGAAACCGTAAAATATACAGGACGACATAGCTCAAAAGGATTTAAAAATTTTGAAATAAGCGGATTTGTACAGCTGCTTAATGAAGGAAGTGCAAATTTGATGTTTCATACGGATAAAACCGGTAAAGGATATGAGGTGATATTTCATAATGGAGCTGCTGATGGAACTTTGAAATCAGGTTCGTTAAGCGGTATTCGAAATTTGTATAAAAGTATGGGATATGATTCGCAATGGCTCTCTTTCGTGTTGACTGTAATAGATAAAAGTATTTCTATATATATAAATGGGGTAGAGGTTGTCAATTATACAGAACCAGATAATCCTTATCGTACAGATAAATTTAAAAATCGTATATTGGGGAAAGGGAATTTTACTCTGAGTTGTAGTGAAGGTCAGGTTTCTTTTAAAGATCTTTTTGTAAAATCGTTGCCGCAAGATTTAAAAGCTCCTGAAGGTTCATCTGTAGCTATAGATGAACAAAATGACCGTATAATAAAATTACAACAGGAATTTTTCCCAGTCATAGATTACCATGTTCATTTGAAGGGATGGACTAAGGAAGAGGCTCATGCCAAATCCATGAATTATGGAATTAACTACGGTATAGCACCTAACTGCGGAATAGGGTTCCCTATAACTAATGATGCCGGAGTAGCAGCCTATGTTGATTCCACACGCAATATGCCTTTCTTCTTTGGAATGCAGGGCGAAGGGCGTGAATGGGTCGATACATTCTCTGTTAATTCACGCAATATGTTTGATTATGTATTTACCGATGCGTTGACTTTCACCGACCATAAAGGTCGCAGGACACGTCTGTGGATTGACGATGAAGTATTTATTGATATTCCGCAAGAGAAATATATGGATCAGATAGTAGATAAAACAGTTCAAATATTGAATAACGAGCCTATAGATATCTATGTAAATCCATGTTTCCTTCCGTCGGCGATGGAAAAGGATTACGATAAATTATGGACAAAACCACGTATCCAAAAAGTTGTAGATGCACTTAAAAAGAACAATATTGCTTTGGAAATAAATGCGCGTTATCGTATTCCCAATTTTGAAATTATAAAAGCCGCCAAAGATGCCGGAATTAAATTTACATTCGGAACCAACAATGCTGATCCGGATCTTGGTAAACTCGAATATTGTATGGAAGCGATTGATGCGTGCGGTATAACTGTTGACGACATGTGGTTCCCAACAGATAAAACTATCCGTAAATGATAGAGAAAAGGAGATATTCATATACTGTATTGCCACGTGAAGTGGATTCTTCCAAAAGAGCCACTATCATGACGTTAGGCGATTATATTTTGCATACGGCAGGGGAAGATGCAGATCGTAACGGATTCGGAGTCGAGAAATTGCAACAATCCAATATGACGTGGGTGTTGTCCCGTATCGCTATCGAGATGAAACGTTTTCCTGTACAACATGAAAATTACACTATTGAGACTTGGATTGAAAATGTTGGCAGGTTGATGACAACACGTAATTTTATTATACGTGATGCCGATGGTAAAGTTATAGGGTGTGCATCTACATATTGGGCGATGATAGATTTCACGACTCGTCAGCCTTTGGATCTGCGTAAAAATATAGAATATGCAGATGCAGCCAATCCGGAACCCTGTCCGATCGATAAACCTATAAAGGTGCCGACAGTATGTGGAAATATTGTTGAACGTCATAAAGTCAAATATTCGGATATAGATTTTAATTGCCACGCCAACAGTATGAAGTATGTTGAATGGATGATCGATATATTGCCATTCGACAAACTTACCAATAAAAAATTGAGCCGGTTCGATATAAATTTTATCCATGAAACACGGTTCGGCGAAGAGGTGGATATTGTTTTGGAACAGGTCGAAAACATAGACCGTTTTGAACTTAAACGTAGTGATGGAACAGCTGTTTGCAGAGCTCAGTTCGTGTGGAATAATGAAGCATGATTTTTAATTTACAACCAACTTAATCATAGTGCAATGAAGAAATTTATATTATTTTTTGCTTTAATATTGGTCTGCTTCGGTTCCTGTACCAATACATCTTCTGAGACTCAATCTTTGCCAAGAAGTACTCCGTCTGAAGAAGGCGTCTCTTCGGAATGGATAATGAAGTATATAGATGCTGTTGAAAAAGAGGATAAAGATCAACAACTGCACAGCATCATGATAATAAAAGATGGTAAAGTTATAACCGAAGGATGGTGGGCTCCTTATACTGATACCACTATACATCCGATGTGGTCAGTAAGTAAAAGTTTTAATGCTACGGCTGTAGGATTTGCCATAAGTGAAGGCTTGATCGATGTCGAAAATCAGGTCATATCTTTCTTTCCAGATATTTTGCCGGATGAAATCAGCCCTAATCTTGAAAAGATGAAAATCAAACATTTGCTGACCATGTCTGCCGGAATAACTGAAGAGGCTTTCAATGTGGCACAGCCATTTGGCGACAACTGGGAAAAAGCATATCTTGCAATGCCAGTTGATGTAGAGCCAGGTACTAAATTTTATTATGACTCATACGCTTCCTATATGCTTTCAGCCATAGTACAGAAAGTGACCGGCCAAAAAGTAATAGATTATCTGCGACCGAGATTGTTCGAACCTCTCGGCATAACGGGTATTATATGGGAAGAAAGTCCGTCGGGAATAAATACCGGTGGATGGGGATTGAGCCTTAAAACAGAAGATATTGCTAAATTAGGACTGTTATTCCTGAATGATGGCGTGTGGAACGGTAAGCAGGTATTGCCCGAGGGTTGGGTGAAGGAAGCTACAACGAAAAGAATAACAAAAGAATATACGACTCCTGAAATGCCTCGAGATAAAGATTGGTATCAGGGATATTGTTATCAGATGTGGCGTTGTCGTCATAATGCTTATCGTGCGGATGGAGCAAATGGTCAGTATATCATAATGATTCCGGATTACAATACTGTGGTGGTAACAACTGCACAGTGTAAGGATATGGCCAAGGAAATAGATCAAATATGGGATTATATTCTTCCTGCTTTGCAAAACGGACCATCGGGGGCAAAAGCGGATAAAGCATTGAAAGAAAGATTGCAAAACTTAACTATAAAACAATAACAGATTATTGCTATGAAAAAAACGACGATTCTGGGCTCAATAGTCCTTTCGCTGTTCATCATGATGAGTTCATGTTCATCGAACACTGAATCTATAAATTTGTTTAATGGCCAGGACCTCGAAGGTTGGGTAGGCTATCTTGATGATTCGACTGCAAATACGGATGCCGAATTTATTGTAAAAGATGGTGTGATACACCTGGGAGGCAAACTTGGATATTTGCATACGGAAGATGTGTATTCCAATTATAAATTGACGGCAGAATGGAGATGGGTCGATTCTGCGACCAACAGTGGAATATTCTTGTATTTGCAACCTGAATATCAGGGTTTGCCGGAAAACTTCGAATTCCAACTGAAGGCCGGGCATGCAGGAGATATTTATAACTCTTCAGGCGCTTATTGTGCGGAATCTGACAATGAAACCAATTTTGTAGTTGAAAAGCAGAAGCCTTCGAATGAAAAGCCGGTAGGGGAATGGAACTATGCGGAAATTATATGCGATGGCAATACCATAACTGCATACGTTAACGGAGAATTACAAAATAAAGTTACGGGAACTTCATTAGACGAAGGATATATCGGATTGCAAAGCGAAGGAGGCCCTGTCGAATTTCGAAATATCGTGCTTACTCCATTGGATAAATAGATATTTGTCAGATATGAAAATAAAAACGGATTGCTGTTTGCAGTCCGTTTTTTGTTGTAATTTTGCACACATAAATATATCATCTGGTAATTAAGCGTAAGTATACGAAATGGAAGATATAATAAAACAAAAGGTGCAACGAATAATAGTCAGTTGTTCCGTTATTCTTATGGCAGGCAAATTTCTTGCATTTTATTTGACAAATTCGGTGGGTATTCTTACCGATGCCATGGAGAGTATAGTCAATGTCGCAGCCGGTTTTATCAGTTTGTACAGTCTTCACTATGCGGCTAAACCAAAAGACAAGGAACATCCTTTCGGCCATGGAAAAATAGAACTTATTTCAGCGTCGATCGAAGGTTTGCTTATAATGATAGCGGGCATATTCATTATTGTCGAGGGTGTACGCCGATTATTTGAACCGGGATTAATACAGAAACTCGATATAGGTATTATAGTTGTAGCCTTGGCCGGTGTTATAAACTATATATTGGGCTGGTACAGTATACGTAATGGGAAAAAATATGATTCGATAGCTTTGGTCGCCGGAGGTAAACATTTGCAATCGGACACATATTCTACTATTGGGTTGGTGATAGGTCTTATATTGTTGTATGTAACTAAAATAAGTTGGATAGATAGTGCTCTCGCCTTTATTTTCGGTTCGATAATTATAATTACAGGTTGGATGATATTGAAAAAAACGGTAGCTAATCTGATGGATGAAGCTGATAAACAATATCTGGAAAAAATGTTAAAATATA
>CASFSC010000069.1 GCA_949296995.1 uncultured Alistipes sp.
TGCAAAACTGACTGAACAGAAGTCGGAGATAGCTTCTGTTTCTATCGATAGCATAGAAAACGGAGAATATTCTACAATAAATAACACGGAAAACGATTATCGTAAAATCCTTTTTTTGAAACTCAACAAAAACAAAGGATATCGTACTCAGGATTTCGAAGACCAAAATAAATATGCCTTGCTTGAAAAGGGGGTAAGTTATTTCTCTTTCAACCTCGGATTCAAAGACAATACCCTAGATAATCTGTGGTTAGAACCTATTGCAACCATTGACAATATGTATAACCGCAATTTCAACATATCTCTTTCGGCAGGCTATTTTATCCGAAACAATCTCGCTATAGGATTTAAAGCCGGATACTCATTCCAGGACATAAGAATCGCTCTGAATGCAGATATACTCGATATTGTAATAAGTGCAAAAAGTTATGAAACTAACAATGCCAGCACTACTTTTTCAGGTTCATTCCTGATAAAAAATTTCATTCCAATAGATCGTGCACATCGTCTGTTTTTAATAAATGAAACCGGACTCGTATATTCAAACACTCAATCATTGTCTAAAAACATTTACGATACGGGAAACAAAGTTCACAAAATCGAAAAAGATAAAAATACTTTTGGAATAGGCATATCTCCCGGGTTCATGTATTTTATGACAAAAGGATTTGCTTTCGAATTTTCAATGAATCCAGTTATTGCATATTTTGAAAAAACAAATATTACAAACAATCTTATAGAAAAAGGTAGTAACACAAGTTACGGCCTTAATATGAAATTTCTTCCATTTAACATACAATTCGGATTCGCATACTATTTCGGACTTGATTATTTGAAGAATCGAGCACATATTGCAAATTTGAAAAAATAATTAATATTGATTCGGATATGAAATTCAATAAATACATATTTATATCAATTATAGCTCTTTGTACTTTAGGATGTGTTGGGTCAGATTATTTCGGACTGTACCAGAATGCCGATATAATCTCTTTCGATATCGAAGGGCAACAAAGCAATAAAATAGAACCGATGGCCGACTGGCGAGATACAGGTATAGTAAATATAACAGTCCCTACTACTCTCGAAAGATCTAATTTGAAAGTCACTAAAGCCGTCGTATCTCAGTTGGCAAGATTCAATAAGGATCCATACCAAATCACCGATTTCACAAAAGACATAATCCTTACGGTTACCGCTGAAGATACTGTCGTTAAAAAACCTTGGAAAATTATAGTTAAATATGCCGAAGCATCCGATCAGATACCGTTCTCGGCTTTCAACGAATGGACCATTGCTAAAAATAATGACGGCAAAGAGATATCATTCAAAGAATCCGGAGTTACAAGATATGCATATTTTCCTGGTAAAGAAGGGGAATTATCACCTTGGCAAACTGCGGCTGAATCCAATGCACTTTCAATCGCAGGAATTAATTACATTACTACGACACCGCAACCGTCTGCGTCAGCAGCCAAATATGCACACATAGAAACTATCTGGAAACCGACAGGTGCTCCTGCTTTAGCCAATGCTCAAATTGTAACAGGGACATTATTTACCGGTCAATTCATTTTTAACATGTCTTATGCACCGATGCCAGGAGGAAACCCGGGAGAACCTCGTAAGATGGTAAATATAGGTACACCATTTTATGCTAAACCCAAAGCGATCAGATTCAAAATGAGATATAAACCAGGTGATGTAATGCGAGATGGTAAAGGACAGTCAATTACAGCAAGCAATGCCGAAGGTCGTCCGACCAAAGACTCATGTGATATATACGCCATACTCCAAAACCGCAAGCTGAAACAGAGCGAAAATCAATTTGTACGTATAGCTATTGCATGTTACCGTACCAGCGAAACTATCGGCGATATGTCTGACGACAA
>CASFSC010000070.1 GCA_949296995.1 uncultured Alistipes sp.
ATTGCATATTCAGAACCGTAAGAGTGTATAAATTAAATAATATGGAACAGGTTAAGGATTATATTGAAAAAAACAAAGCACGTTTTGAGAAAGAACTTTTTGAATTGTTGAGGATTCCATCCATAAGTTCTGAAAGTGCACATAAAAATGATATGATTAAATGTGCCGAATGTCTGAAAGAAGCTTTGCTTAAGGCGGGAGCCACCTCGGCAGCGGTGATGCCTACGAAAGGTAATCCTATTGTTTATGCTGAAAAAAAAGTGAGTGATTCAGTTCCTACGGTACTTGTATACGGTCACTATGATGTTATGCCGGTCGACCCTGTTGACGAATGGATTACACCTCCTTTCGAACCTACGGTACGTGACGGTAAAATTTATGCTCGCGGGGCGGATGACGATAAGGGTCAGACCTTCATGCATATAAAGGCGATGGAAACGATGATCAATACGGGCGATATGCCGTGTAATCTCAAGTTTATGCTTGAAGGAGAAGAGGAGATCGGCTCATCGAGTCTTGCCAAATGGTGCGAAGAGTACAAGGATATGCTTCGTGCCGATACGATTATTGTTTCCGATACGACTCTCCTGTCATGGGAAACACCTTCGATAACAGTGGGATTGAGAGGGTTGTGCTATATGGAGGTTGAAGTAACTGGTCCTAATAAGGATCTTCATTCGGGCTTGTTCGGGGGGGCGGTTGCCAATCCTATAAATGTTCTGTCAGATATGATCTCTTCATTGATTGATAAAGATGGTCGTATAACCATTCCCGGTTTTTATGATGATGTACGAGAATTGAGCCCGTCTGAGAGAACCGAATTCGGGAAAGCACCTTTTTGCGAAACGGCATATAAAAAAGCTCTTGACGTAGCAGAAGTTCAAGGAGAAAAGGGATATACGACAATGGAACGTACCGGTATTCGTCCTACTCTTGACGTGAATGGTATTTGGGGAGGTCATATAGGAGAGGGTGCAAAAACGGTTATCCCTTCTAAAGCCTATGCCAAAATATCGATGCGACTTGTTCCCAATCAGGATTATCATAAAATAGCAGCATTATTCGAAGAACATATCAAAAAGATAGCCCCCAAAAGTGTAAAAGTATCGGTGAAATATTTGCATGGAGGTATGCCTTATGTCTCTCCGGTTGATCTTCCAGCATATAAAGCTGCTGAAGCAGCAATGGAAACTACTTTCGGGAAGAAACCTTTGCCATATTATTCGGGAGGAAGTATTCCTATCATTACGACGTTTGAAAAATTGCTGGGAGTTAAATCCATACTTATGGGATTCGGATTGGATGAGGATTCTATTCATTCACCAAATGAAAGTTATCCGTTGGATAATTTCTATCGTGGTATAGAAACGATAGTTATGTTTCATAAAAACTATTCGAAAATCTGGAATGTCTAAATTCTGAATTGAATATGTATTAAACAGATCCGCCCCGATAGCCATATCGGGGCGGATCTTATGTTATGTAGAGTTTCTGCGAAATTAGTAATTTGCTTTACGTTATAATGTTGTTTGTGCTTGTTCAGACTATTATTTTACTCGCAATTTTCTGCCTATTCTAAGAATCGTATTGCGGTTGATATTATTCAGTTGACATATCTGGTTTATGGTAACGCCATATTTTATGGCTATTTTCCCGAGCATGTCTCCCTGTCTGACAGTATGGTATACAGCATCACTCGATTGTATGCTCGCCTGAGAGGAGGATTTTGTTTTAGAGGATGTCCCTTTCCCCTGCGCCTGGGCGATACGTTCCAATATATCCACTGAAGAGGTGTCTTCGTCCACAGATGTCAATAACGGATAGTCGTATCCTTCATCTTCGTCGAGTATTTCCGATGCACGCGAATGAATGTTGAAGAATGACTTTTCCAGGGCGAACGTTTGATATTTCAACTGACCGGTTTCAAAATCTATGATAAATTCAGGGTCGAAAGTCTGGTCGCAGTAACGCATTTCAAAATGTAGATGAGGCCCTCGGCTGCGTCCTGTACTTCCTCCGAATCCTATGACCTGTCCACATTTAACATAGTCGCCCACTTGTACGTTTAGTTTTGAAAGGTGAGCATTCCATGTTTCAAGTCCATTGGGATGTCGTATTATTACAAGGTAACCATATCCTCCCGTATTATATTTTGCATAACGAATTTTGCCATCGAAGGTCGCATAAATAGGTTCCCCGGTTTTTAGAGGAATATCGACACCGTTATGTCTGCGTCTGCTGCGAGGACCATATTTGGAAAAAATTTTGCCACGAATAGGAGCTTTGAATTCACTTAAATCTTTTACAAGGTTTAAATCTATGGTTTGAGGTAGATCGGACAATTCTATGCTTTTGTATGAGAAAACCTGTGTGGTGTCCCAGTTTTCTTTGTAAACAGGCAGTGAATCCAGTAAATTCATAGTGGGATGGTAATACTCCCAAGTATTGTTGCTGAAAATTATTATCTCCGTTTCAGCATCTTTTGTTGCTATGGTGTCTATCGGGTAACGAGGCAGATCTTCCAGCTTCGGAGACGAATATCTGCGGCTTTGGCCGTAAATGGCATTTGATATTGTTACAGTTAGTATCAGCAATAGAATGCGTTTCAGATTCATCTTTTTCTATTTTCGCTATGTGCAAATATTATATACGGATATTATGATTGTAATCTGTCATTTCATATCTTACAAAGATACGAAAAATAACGTAAACAAAGTTGAAATATTGTTGCTATAATGTGTGTATTGTTTATGTCGTGTGAGATGATTTATAAATCAGTATCGTTGTTTCCTTGTTTCAACATTTCGGCAGCAGCTTCCAAATCATTGTAAAATTCTTCCCCGAAACGTCTGGTAATAGCCTCTTTAAGCATTTTATACATTGGAATTCCGAGCTTTCTCCCGTTAGCCAAAGCTCCAGAACAAACATCCCAACGGTGATAATTCAATCCTATGTATCCATTATTGAATGTCGCAAGTCGGATGGGGTAGAGATGACATGAAATAGGTTTTATAAAGCTGGTTTTTCCATCTTTGTAGGCTTTTTCTATTGCACAGAATGTTATCCCGCCTTTGGTTACGGAATATGCACATTCGGCATTGTTGACAAGCGGAGTAGTGTAGTCCCCATCTTCATCGACCACCATAAAACCGTTCTTTTCGATGGATGCTATGCCTTCGGGTGTCATATATGGCTTGTAGTTTTCATATTCTGTTTCCAAAATATCCACTTCGTCAATCTCCAAAGGAGCCCCGGCATTCCCTTCGACACAGCAAATCCCTTTGCATTGAGCCAAATCGCAACAAAACTTAACTTCCAGAATGTCGCGACTGACTATTTTATCATCTATCTGAATCATCTGTTTATGGTGTCGTCGATTATGATGTTGAACAGTTCGGTCATATTCATTCCCATTGCAGCTGCCTGTTGGGGAATGATGCTGGCTGCACTCATGCCGGGAACGGTGTTTATTTCTATCATGTAAGGTGTGTCTCCCTTAATTATGAAGTCTACACGTGCCACTCCGCGACATCCCAATGTCTTATATGCAAGAAGTGTCGCTTTGTTGAGCGCTTTTGTAACGTTGTCTGGAAGTTGTGCAGGCGTAACCTCTCTCGAAGCCCCTTGATATTTGGCTTCATATGTGAAAAATTCCGTGTCGCAGATAAGTTCTGTAACTGGGAATATATATTCTTTACCGCCAGCTACCATTACTCCGCAACTTACTTCACGACCTTCGATGAACTCTTCGATAATGACGTGATCGCTCTCTTTGAAAGCCTCTTCGATGGCAGGAATAAGCTGCTCTTCACTCTTTACTTTGGTCACACCGAAACTGCTGCCGCTGGCATTGGGTTTTACAAACATCGGCAATCCGAGTTTTTCGACTATTTGTTTCGTATCTATTTCTGTATCTTTGGCAAGAAGTATCTCTTTTGCAAGGTGTATTCCTGTCCCCGATACGGCGCGTTTACATGCCGATTTGTCGAATGTTATTGCCGAAGCGAAAAAACCGCTCGATGAATAAGGTATTTTCATCATGTCGAGGTATCCTTGTAATCGACCATCTTCACCCGGAGTGCCATGAATGAGTATCAGGGCGTAATCGAATTTTATTTTCTCATTTTTTACAGTCAATGAAAAATCGTTGCGATCGACATCCCATTCCGAACCATCTTCAGACGTATGATACCATCTTCCGTTGCGTAAGGTTACTTTGTAGGCGTTATATTTCGAACGGTCTATGATTTTTTCTATTTGGGAAGCACTCCCAAGTGAAATTTGCCATTCAGAGGAGTCTCCTCCGGCCATTATAGCTATATTCTTTTTCATTACATTCTGGATTTGAGACTCCAAATGTAACTATTTTTCAGGGATTATATATATCGAAATATCTAAAAGAGAAAATATCCTGTAAAATCGAAATATATCCTTCCGCTTCACTGTTGCCGGCATCCAGTTCCGTTACCTGAATGAAGTCGTTGAGAGCTTTATCGAATGAACCGTTCTGTTGGTATAGTTTTCCCCGTTCCAAATATAAATTGTGGTCTGATGGCGTTTTTTGAATCGCTTCGGTAAGAGCGAGTATTTTTTCGTCTATTTTATATGCCAAATCCATACAGTTTTTTCTCTTTTATGTAATTCCAAACCGAAGGGGGTAATTCCGAATCGATATCTTTGCCGGCTTTAATTATTTTGCGGATATCGGTGGCTGCATATGGCAACAGCGGAACATTTTCCAATGGCTTGAATATTCCATCGAATTTTTCATTGGAACAGTCGTATCCCTCTCTCGGATATACTATTATGGGATAATTTTTCGTAATGTAAGAAAAGTCTTTCCATTGGTCGAATTTCCCGACGTTGTCGCTGCCGATAAGCAATGTGAAACGGTAATTGGGATAATCTTTCGTAAGTTTGCGTAATGTGTTTGCTGTCCATGAAGGACGGGGCATGTTAAGTTCTACGTCGCAAGCTTTCATTTGTGCGGCATGTTTTTTCCCCGAATCTTTTTCAGCCTCATTTATGGCAAGTTCGACCATTTTCAGACGGTCGGCTTCAGAAGCGAGTTCCGTTTCACTTTTGAACGGGTTTTGCGGAGAGACGACAAACCATAATTCCGAATTATCGGTGCATGCCAAAACTTGATTCGCAATGGAGATGTGCCCGTTGTGTATGGGATTGAATGACCCGAAATAGAGTATGACTGATTTGGATTCCAACAGAAACGACAAGTTATTTCTCTATAAATTTACCAACTACATCTTCAGCCTCGGCAAGTGCGACTGTCAGCTCGTCATTGACGATTATACGGTCGAATTTGGGAGCATATTCCAACTCTTCGGCAGCTTTTGCAACGCGTTTCTCTATCGTTTCGGCAGAGTCAGTGCCTCGTTTTACCAGTCTGTGCCTCAATTCATCTATCGATGGCGGCATGACGAATATGCTAAGGGCGTGTTCTCCGAATATCTTTTTCAGGTTAACCCCTCCTTTGACATCGACATCGAAAACAATAATATGACCTTTGTCCCATATACGTTCAATTTCGGACTTTAAGGTCCCATAACTGGTGCCGGCATATACCTCTTCCCATTCTATGAATTCGTCATTGCGGACTCGTTGTGCAAAATCTTCTTGTGAAAGAAAGTAGTATTCCTTGCCATGTTTTTCCTCTCCGCGAGGTGCACGGCATGTGGCTGATATCGAAAATTCCAGTTGGGGATATTTTTTTATGAGATGATTTACGATTGTCGATTTTCCCGAACCAGATGGAGCTGAAAATATGATAACTTTACCTTGTCGATGGGGTGCCATTTATAGTAGGTTTAAAAGTTGTTCCTTTATTTTTTCGAGTTCGTCTTTCATCTGAACTACTATTTTTTGCATCTGGGCATCGTTGGATTTGGAGCCCAATGTATTGATCTCGCGTCCTAATTCTTGAGCTATGAAGCCTAATTTGCGCCCTGGATTTTCCTCCGATTTAGCCACTTCACGGAAATATTTGCAATGGTTCTGTAAACGTACCTTTTCTTCCGTGATATCGAGTTTTTCAACATAAAATATCATCTCCTGTTCGAGGCGGTTACTGTCGACAGGAATACCAACAGATTCTATATTTTCCCGTATTCTGGCTTTGATGGTTTCTGTACGGGCTTTTTCGAATGGCGTTACCGAATCTTTCAATGCTTCTATCTTGTCGATTCGTTTCAGTATGTCTGCTATGAGCGTAGCTCCTTCTTGAGTGCGGAAACTGTCGAGTGCATCCAAAGCTTCGCATAATGCTTTTCTGAGTGCTTCGGTCTCTTCTTCGGAAACAGAAACCGTTTCGTTTTGTACTACTTCCGGCAAACGGAGAATAGCTGGAACAATGCCTGAGCCTGCTGCCGAACCGTATAAATCGATATCGCTTTCAGTCGCTATTTCCTTTATCTGTGATAAATAATCGGCAAATGCAGCCTTGTTGACGGTGACAGTATTGGCATTGCCTGTTATTTCGTATGATATGTAAATATCGGCTTTGCCACGCTGGAGCTGCTTAGCTGCAATATTGCGCAAATCATATTCGCATTGTCTGTAAATCGAGGGAGTTTTTATGGACAGGTCCAGTTGTTTGCTGTTTAAGGAGCGTATTTCCACGACTATTTTTTTGTCGCCTACCACGGCTTCGCTTTTGCCGTAACCTGTCATTGATTTTATCATCGCTTTGAAAATTTTATAATTATCGCAAAAATAGGGAAAAAAAGATAATATGGAAATTCAATGTCAGCTTTTGATGTCGGAATGACAATAGTAAAAGTATGCTTTTGTTGAGTGATAATGTTTTACTTAGGTTTTGGTTTTTGCATTTTTGATGTCGTATTTGTATCTTTGTAGCTTGATTTATTTGGTAAACCGTTAGGTATATTTGTAATAAATCATATTAGATGTATTATAAACGTAAAGTTAGAGGTTATGAGCGAGAAATTATTTATTTTCGATACCACCCTCAGGGACGGAGAACAGGTTCCGGGATGCCAGCTCAATACCGTCGAAAAAATCGAGGTAGCAAGAGCTTTGGAGGCATTGGGAGTGGATATCATTGAGGCGGGTTTCCCCGTTTCGAGTCCGGGAGATTTTAATTCGGTGAGAGAAATTTCTAAAGCTGTATCGCTACCTACTATTTGCGCTCTTACACGTGCAGTAAAGAAGGATATCGATGTGGCCGCTGACGCCCTATCTCTAGCAAAACATAAGAGAATTCATACAGGAATCGGCGTTTCGACATACCATATTTACGATAAATTGAAATCCAATCCGGAAGAGATTCTGGAACGTGCCGTAGAGGCTGTAAAATATGCCAAAAAGTATGTTGAGGATGTGGAATTCTATGCCGAAGATGCAGGTCGTGCTGATAATGAATATTTGGCACGGGTTGTAGAAGCTGTCATAAAAGCCGGTGCAACGGTTGTAAATATTCCGGATACGACAGGTTATTGTTTGCCAATAGATTATGGCGCAAAGATCAAATACCTGATGGATAATGTACGTGGCATAGAAAACGCGATTATATCAACACATTGCCACAATGATTTGGGAATGGCGACAGCAAATACGCTTGCAGGTATAATGAACGGTGCCCGTCAGGCTGAAGTGACCATAAACGGTATAGGTGAAAGAGCCGGTAATACCTCATTGGAAGAGGTTGTGATGACACTGCGTTGTCATAAAACCATCAATGTGGATACCGATATCAATTCCAAATTGTTGATTTCAACGAGCCGTATGGTTTCCAATCTTATGAATATGCCTGTGCAGGCTAATAAAGCTATTGTAGGACGTAATGCATTTGCCCACTCATCGGGGATACATCAGGATGGTGTTTTGAAAAACCGTGAAAATTACGAAATAATAGATCCCAAGGATGTCGGGGTCGATGAATCGGTTATAGCACTTACAGCCCGTAGCGGTCGTGCAGCATTGAGTTATCGTCTCGGTATGTTGGGATTCAATCTGGAAGGTAAGGAGTTGGATGAAGTTTATGAAAAATTCCTGCGTCTTGCCGATCAGAAGAAAGATGTTCGCGATGATGATCTGCTTTATCTTGTCGGTGATACTGCTGTAGAAAAGATTCCTTCCAAGATTAAACTGAAATATTTGCAGATACTTTCAGGTACATTGGTTCCTACCGCAACCGTTATTCTGAAAATGGGCGATAATGAACGTATGGCTACCGGAACCGGAAACGGTCCTGTCGATGCAGCTGTTACAGCTATAAAAACGCTTATAAATGAAAAATTCCTGATTTCGGAATTTCTTATTCAGGCAATGAATAAGGGTAGCGATGACGTGGGACGTGTACATGTGCAGATGCGTCAGGGTGAAAGATATGCACATGGATTCTCAGCCAATACGGATGTGGTAAGAGCTTCGGTAGAGGCCGTTATAGACGCATTGAATAAATTGAATGTTACAGAAAAAATAAACAAATAGATAATGGGAAAAACGTTATTTGATAAAGTTTGGGATGCGCATGTAGTGCGCGAATTGGACGGTGGACGTGCAGTAATTTATATCGACCGTCATTATATACATGAAGTTACTTCGCCTGTTGCATTCGGTGGATTGAGAGCTCGTGGACTTAAAATTTTCCGTCCCGATCAGACTACCGCAACAGCCGATCATAATACCCCTACGATTAATCAACATTTGCCGGTTGAAGAACCCGAGTCACGTAAACAACTAGATCAGTTCAATAAGAACTGTACAGAATTCGGGATTAAAAACTTTTTCCCGTTGAACCATCCTAAGAATGGTATCGTGCATATCGTTGGTCCGGAATTGGGCTTTACTCAGCCAGGGATGACTATCGTATGTGGTGACAGTCATACTTCTACTCATGGCGCTTTCGGAGCGGTAGCTTTCGGTATAGGTACTTCAGAAGTGGAAATGGTTTTTGCTTCGCAGTGTATCATGCAACCTAAACCGAAAAAAATGCGTATTACAGTAGAAGGTACACTCCGTTCTGGTGTGACGGCTAAAGATGTTGCACTTTATATCATAAGTCAGATTACGGCAGCGGGAGGTACCGGCCATTTCATCGAATTTGCAGGCTCTGCAATCAAAGGGTTGAGTATGGAAGGCCGTATGACTCTTTGCAATATGAGTATTGAATGCGGTGCCAGAGGAGGAATCGTAGCACCTGATCAAACTACATTCGATTACATGAAAGGACGTGAAAATGCTCCTAAAGGTGCTGAATGGGATAAGGCTGTTGAAAAATGGAAAACTCTCTATTCCGATAGTGATGCCAAGTTCGATAAGGAATATACATTCAAGGCTGAAGATATTCCGGTAATGATAACTTATGGAACCAATCCAGGTATGGGAATGCCTTTGGATGGGACAATTCCTGAACCGGCCAATGAAAGTGATGAAAAAGCTCTTAAATATATGGGATTCAAACCGGGACAACAACTTCTCGGTATGCCTATCGATTATGTATTCCTCGGAAGTTGTACTAATGGACGTATAGAAGATTTCAGAGCATTTGCTGCAGCCGTAAAGGGAAAGAAAAAAGCTGATAATGTTGTAGTATGGTTGGTTCCTGGCTCTCATGAAGTTCAGAAGCTTATCAAGGATGAAGGTTTGCTTGATATTCTGACAGAAGCTGGTTTTGAACTTCGTCAACCTGGATGTTCTGCATGTTTGGCAATGAATGCCGATAAAGTTCCGGCAGGGAAATATGCCGTTTCGACTTCTAACCGTAATTTCGAAGGACGTCAGGGTCCAGGTTCCCGTACTTTGCTGGCCAGCCCACTTGTAGCCGCAGCCGCAGCTGTTACAGGTAAGATATCTCCAATTTTTTAAAGTGGAGCGTTATATTTTACATGGTTTGTATTAGAACTTATCTGTAAAATGCAAGTGATATAAAGCAGAAAAATGTGGTTTTCAAAGATTTGTTTTATTCTTTTGTGTTCAAGAGTCGATAAAACAAGTCCCAATAAAGCGAAGAAAAATAAAAGATATAAGAAATGGCAAGAGAAAAATTCATAAAAATAACATCACAGGCAGTACCTGTACCAGTTGAAAATATAGATACCGACCAGATTATTCCGGCACGTTTTCTTAAAGCTACCGAACGTAAGGGCTTTGGAGATAATCTTTTCCGGGATTGGCGTTATGACAAACAGGGAAATCTTATTCCGACCTTTCCACTGAATGATAAAAAATTCGGAGGCTCTATTCTTGTAGGAGGCTACAATTTCGGTAGTGGTTCGTCACGAGAACATGCGGCATGGGCTATTTATGATTATGGGTTCCGTGTTGTTGTATCGAGCTTTTTTGCCGATATTTTCAAAAACAATGCATTGAATAACGGTTTGCTTCCCATTCAGGTTACACCTGAATATTTGAAGGAAGTATTTGAAACGATAGAAAAAAATCCTAAAGCTACGTTTACGGTAGATCTTGAGGCACAAACCTTGACAAATGATGTTACTGGGTCTGTAGCAACATTTACCATAGACGGATATAAGAAAGAGTGTTTGCTCAAGGGTTATGATGATGTTGATTACCTGGTTAGCATACATTCAGAAATAGAAGATTACGAAAAGAAAAGAAAATAGTATTATGAATGTCGAGATAATGGACACAACCCTGCGTGATGGGGAGCAGACTTCGGGTGTATCATTTACTACGAGAGAAAAGCTTAGCATTGCAAGGCTTTTGCTTGACGAGTTGAATGTAGACCGCATAGAGATTGCTTCTGCACGTGTATCGGAAGGGGAAGCCGAGTCTACGCGAGCTGTTGCCGAGTGGGCTGCTAAACGTGGTTATCTTGACCGTATCGAGGTGCTCGGCTTCGTAGATGGAGACATATCTCTTAAGTGGATTGCCAATGCAGGATGTAAGGTTATCAATTTGTTGACTAAAGGTTCGCTCAAGCACTGCAAGTATCAGCTTAGGAAAACTCCTCAAGAACATTTGGCCGATATCAAGGCAGCTGTACATAAAGCTGAATCAATGGGTATATCC
>CASFSC010000071.1 GCA_949296995.1 uncultured Alistipes sp.
TGTTTCAAGTTGGCGCATACACAATCGCATACGGCCCAATTGTCGATTAAAGGCACGAAAGAGGTAATGTGAGCAGTAAATTCATCGAAATCGGTTTTTACATTTCCGATGACCAAACCGCGAACCATTATTTCTTCATAAGTGTCGACGCTTCCATTGTGTAAATATTCTCGCCAGTCGCCTTTGGAAATATCTTTTGCTAGTTTTTTCAAGGCCGGCATTCTTACTCCCATGAGATTGCCGACAGTTGGGACCAGATGTTGATGGAATTCTTTGTACTTAGGATCTATATTGTCACAAAGATACTTCTTTATTTCATCATTACTCATAACTGTATGTTTAGTGTGAAACGGTATGTCTATATTTTTCCTGACGTTTTTTCCACTTTTCCCGAGCGTATTCCTGCATGTCGGCAACACTGTCTTTTTCATCGGTTATTTCAAGCCCTAAAATGGTTTCGACAATATCTTCCATGGTTACAATGCCTTCAAAGCCTCCATATTCGTCTACTATGAGCGCAATGTATTCTTTGCTTGATAACAGTTTTTCCCATGATTTAGCTAATGTCATTGTGTATGGAAATACTTCGATTGGGCGCATTATCTCCGATAGTTTCATGTCGAATTTGTCACATGCAAGATTTTCGAATGCCGTTTGCCGCAAGACATAACCGACAATATATTCCTTGTCATTTGCTGAGTATACCGGAATACGTGAATGTTTCAATGGTGGATCGGCATCCTTGAATTCTTGCAGAGTCATATTTTCAGGTGCCGTGGAAACAACTATGCGAGGAGTCATAACATCCCTGACTCTTACATTCTCAAGTTTCATCAGATTGCGGATTATATTGCTTTCCTTATTGTTGAACGTTCCTTCCTCGACTCCTACGTCAACCATTGCAGAAACCTCTTCTCGGCTTACCGTTACCTCTTTCTTGGATGATGATATGAGGTGGGTCAGCATTTCCGACAACCATACCAGCGGGTATGTTATGATTATCAATATGCGGATGATTTTGCCTGAACCCATGGCCAATGAACGCCAATAGCTTGCGCCGATAGTCTTTGGTATAATTTCGGACAAGACAAGTATCAGTATTGTTAAGACGGCTGATACTATGCCGAAATATTGCTCTCCGAATACTTTGTTTGCCTGTGCACCTACTCCTGCTGCGCCGATTGTATGGGCTATGGTGTTAAGCGATAATATGGCAGCGAGAGGCCTGTCTACATCCTGTTTCTGCTTTTTTAGTATTAAGGCTCCTTTAGCACCTTCGCTCTCTTTGAGCGTTATATATGACATTGGTGTGGAAAGCAGTACCGCTTCCAGAATGGAACATAGAAACGATACTGCTAAGGCAAGGATCAGATAAAGAAAGATCAATCCCATATATTATTGATTTTGTTTGACATTAAGCTCTTTTACCATTTGGCAAAAGGAATCTTTTTCCGTTTCGGGAATTTGGCATACTTCCGTTATGGCTTCATATGAATGAGGAATATATTTGAATGCCTGGCATGATGCGAATTTATGATCGGTTGAAAATAGAACGTCTAATCTTAATCCTCCGTTGGGTTCCAGTTTCATTTTTTTAATAATTTGCATATTACCGCTTTTTATTGCATCGACAAGTCTTGACGATTCTTCAGGATTGAAATATATTGAATATTCGGAGACGACACTTTTGGTCGGAATATATATTAATTCGTTTCCACCCCATATCAACATAATAAAACCTGTTATTATCAAAATCGTAGAAGCAGAGATAGAAAGCAGATATGTAGATGACATGCGGTCTTCAAGCATCAGCATAACCATTACGGCAGCTATTATTCCGATAACGATTATTATTAAAGAACGGATGATGGATTTTATAGAGCGTTTTTTAGATAGAACATTTTCATTGGCTGTAAAAATATCTTGTAAATTCAAATTAGTTTCCATTGTTGTAAAAAATTAACAGTTAATATTTGATATTGATAAATAAGAAAATAAAAGCGACAATACATCATGTTTTAATGATGTATATTTACAAATAGTATATTAACCGTTAAATCCGAATTCGGTGCAATGTATATATATAGTACTCTGTTTGTGGCTTATTCAGGAACAATACGCATAGATTGTGTCGATCCGTATTGTAATCATTTACAAATGGAGAAATTGTATTTTTTACAAGCCCGGACATCAACGTTAACATATTGACCGGTATGCGTCTTGTGAAATGGGTTGCATGAGAGACGGGCGCAGATATACTTTCATGTCTGAAAATATCGCATAAATTTTGCGACGAATCACTGCTTAAAGAAACCTTAGAAGATACGGAGGTATGATACGAGTCGTGTCCGGATAGTTGAAAACTGTTGTCAATACTGTAACCTGCCGACAGTAAGAGCGTAAACAGTGTGAACAAGGTAATAGAAATGTATCCGAACAGTTTTTTCATATTTAAATTTGGCATAACTCTTATGCAAATCTAACAAAATCTTTGAAAATATAATATTGCAGTTATTTTTTCGTACATTAGCTTTATTAAAATTAATGTCATGGAAGATTCTATTTCAATACTTTCGAAGCAGAAAAAAATTTTTCGTAATGGTCAAACAAAAAATTATAAATTTCGAATCGATGCTTTGAAAAGACTTAAATCGGCTATATTGGAACATGAAAAAGAACTTGTAAAAGCATTGTGGCAGGATTTGCGGAAATCGGAATTCGAAAGTTATGAGACAGAAATAGGTTTTGTACTGACAGAAATAAATTATGCTGTCAGGTGTTTAAAACGATGGATGAAACCAACGAGCTGTTCCACGCCGTTATATCTTTTCCCTTCCCGAAGTAGGATAATAACAGAACCTTATGGCGTGGTACTTGTCATATCTCCGTGGAACTATCCTTTCCAGTTGCTTTTTGCGCCATTAGTGGGCGTGATTGCCGCAGGTAATTGTGCTATTCTGAAACCTTCGCCTTTGACGCCTGCAACAACAACTGTTATGAACCGTATTATAAACAGTGCTTTCCCCGATAATTATATTGCACTTGTCGATGCGGATAATAGTGAAACGGATAAATTGCTACAACAACATTTTGATTACATATTTTTTACAGGAGGTGTAAATTACGGACGACATGTGATGAAAGCAGCTGCTGAACATCTTACTCCGGTGACTCTGGAGTTGGGAGGTAAAAGCCCTTGCATAGTGGATAAAGACGCAGATATAGCGATAGCTGCTAAAAGGATTGTATGGGGTAAATTTCTTAATTGTGGACAAACATGTGTTGCCCCCGATTATTTGTTGGTGCACCGGGATGTTAAAGCCGTTCTGATGAGTAAAATAAAGGAAGAAATTACAAAGCAGTATGGTACGGATCCTAAAAGAAGTCCAGATTATCCGCGTATAATAAATTCCCAACATTTCGAACGTTTGATATCGTTGATATCTGGTGAAGATATAATAATTGGAGGCGATAATGATCCGGAGGAATTATATATAGCCCCGACGGTTTTGGATAACGTTAAGTCTTCGAGCAAGATCATGCAGGAAGAGATATTCGGCCCACTATTGCCAGTTATGGAATATTCAAAGCTGGAAGAGGCTATAGAGTACATTAATTCGAAAGATAAACCGTTGGCTTTATATTGTTTTACAAATGATAAACGGATATCACGCAAAATACTTGCTGAAACATCTTCGGGAGGAGCGTGTATTAATGATACGACTATACATCCGGTTAATAGTAAGATTCCTTTCGGAGGAGTGGGGCAAAGCGGTATGGGAATGTATCATGGATATTATAGCTATAAAACATTTAGTCATACGAGATCTGTAATGATTTCGGGTACTAAATTGAATATCAATACGAAATATGCTCCTTATGGGAAAAAATTAAATCTGTTGAAAAAAGTTATGAAATAATCTTGTAACAGGATATGTATATGAAAAAACTATGTAGTTTGATTTTATGCGGCGTTATGAGCCTTTACTCTTACTCTGCGTCGGCCCTTGACATAAACGTAAAGGAAACTGGGGCGGTCGGAGACGGTAAAACCATGAATACCGAGGCTATTCAAAATGCCATAGACAAATGTTCTGCAAGCGGAGGTGGTACAGTCATCGTTTCTGATGGCACATACCTCAGCGGGTCTATTTTTCTTAAAGACAATGTAACTCTTCATGTCGATGCAGGAGCAGTCCTTGCCGGAAGCGGGGACCATACTAATTTTAAACCTGGAAATGATACATATGCGTTTATCGGCGCATCCAAGGCCAATAATATCGGTCTGTCCGGTAGTGGAATGATATTCGGAAACGGGCAGGATTATCCCAAACAGGATGGTGCTCCAAATCGTCCTATTTTGGTGAATTTTGCTCATTGTACGGGTGTTACAATAAAAGATATCTTTTTGAAAGATTCTCCCAGTTGGGCATGTAAACTTTACATGTGCGACCGTGTTATAGTAGATGGAGTACGTATAGATAACAATTCGGGCTGGAATAATGACGGTATAGATTTGAGCAGCCGTAATGTGGTGGTTTCTAATTGTATCATATTTGCTGATGATGATGCCGTATGTTTCAAAAGTGACAGAGCCGATGATTTTATGGTGGAAAATATTGCTGTTACTAATTGCGTTATTTCATCCAACTGTAATTTTATAAAATTCGGAACCGGCAGTAGGGTAGGCTTCCGCAATATTTCTATCAGTAACTGTACATTGACGCGTAATTATACCTTTTTCTATTCTTATTGGGGAACGCCTGACAATCCGAGAGATTGGAGAAAAATTGTTCCGGGTGTAACTAATCCTATTACAGGTATTTCAGGTATCGCACTTGAAGTGGTAGATGGGGGAGTTATGGATCAGATTTCCATATCCAATATTACCATGAACGGATGTCAGACCCCTATTTTCATGCGTTTGGGACATCGTAATGGTGAAAAACCTGGACAACTGAAAAATATTAATATCAGCAATATCGTAGCTACATCGGAAAGCCTTATTGCCAATAATATAACCGGATTGGAAGATGCTCCGGTAGAAAATGTCATCCTTTCGAATATGATATTTAAGCAGAAAGCTGGAGGAACTATCGAGGATGCCAATAAACCGGTGCCTGAAAAACGTGATGCTTATCCGGAAAATCGTATGTTCGACAATCAGATGCTACCTGCATACGGTATGTATATACGTCATGCGAAGGGTATTACGCTCGATAATATCGTGTTTAAATTGCAAGATGGCGAAGAGTATAGACCTGCTGTTTATGCCGAAGATGTGCATGGTATGCAGTTGCGTGATTTACAGGCAGAGCCATCGCTCGGCAATCAACCGGTAATTAGACTTGTAGATTGTTCGAATGCTTTGGTGAGCGGTTTTTTTGCAGAAAAAAATACTCCTGTACTACTTGAAGTAAAAGGTGATAAGACCGATAATGTTAAATTGATTAACAATGATTTATCTTTGGTGGGAAAAGCAGTCGATTCACCTGACAAAAGTTTGTTGCAGAAAGTATCTGTAAAATGAGTTAGGAATATTTTGAATGTTTATAGCAATCTGGATTTTGTGTCAGATTTTTGAGTTTAATG
>CASFSC010000072.1 GCA_949296995.1 uncultured Alistipes sp.
GCACGGCGAGAAGAGCAATCTATTAAGTCACTCAAATCGATACGATCACTATTTACGTTCCGGCATGGTGAGACTCAGAGGTTTTTTACCTTTAAGCATTTGAGAAGCCTCTCCTATAAGCCACAAATAATGATCCGAAGGTTTGCCGTCTGTTGTAATAAATCCGGCGATATCACTTACTGGAGGCTCATTGGTAATTTTGAATACGGCAGTTCCTTCATCTACTTCATCGAACATCGCAACGTATATCATTTCGGCCCCTGCATTAATGGCCTGAGAAAGTTCCATCCAGAAAAATTCACCGCCTAAACGAGGTATGGATGCCAATGGTTTAGGATTAGGACGTCCATATTGCATATTATGCCAACTGAAACCGGGGCTGCAATTAGGAGCATAATCTATACCGTATTCACGGCATTTCTTAATATCAGCCAAAACCATGTCACGATAACGGTCTTCTTCGAAATGTATCATCGGGCTGAAACGTTGAACCATCCATGGCATAATTATATCACACTGTTTAATAAGGTCCTGCAGATATGGATCGCTCACGCAATCATAAACCTGTTCACGCCAATATGTAGGTACTCCCAACATAACAGAACATCCTCCGTATTCAGGATCGTTTTTAAGAAAATCTATGAAACGGTCTACACCTATGTCCCTAATATCATAGGCACGATCAGGGAAACCGACACCCCAAATAGTTACCAAAGGTTTGCCGTTATGGAAAATATAAGTTTTTTCACCCGACTGGTTTGTAACTTTCATCTGGTCAACCAGGAACTTCCAGTCTTCTATAAGTGCTGAACAGTCTTTACCTCTTGCAGGAAGCCCGGAAAGGTCATACATGACACCGATAGCCCTACCATACTTAGATGCCGATTCAAGAGCATTTTTCAAAACAACATTAGGTCCTGAATTCATGTCTGAAGTCGCATCATTATAGAATCTCTGCATGAACACTCCATCAAGGCCGTATTCTTTCATCCATTTGAAATGCAGATCAGATGTGCTCTTATCAACCGAGCTGAAAACACGTGCCGTACTTCCATCGGCAAGTTTGAATTTTGTAGGATAGGTCTTTTCGTATTCACTCACATCGGGCCATGCATCGACTGTACAATTAACTTCATCGAATTTGTCTCCACGGCCCCAATGTCCGTAACCTTTCGAATTGATCTCATCTCCAGGAGCTCGGAACCACCCCTGATAACCCGCCATTATCAGCCCTTTATAAGAAGGGTACATGGTTTCCTTGGCATGTTTGTTCTGGGCATTGGCTTCCACACACAAAAAAGTTACAAGCGCGCCGATGCACAAAATAAGTTTTTTCATAATAGTTATAGTTTAGTTGGTTATGAGCAACTAATTTACAACTATTTTCACAAAATAAAAAGGATTTTCAAAAGATAACTGGCATTTAATCAGAGACTATACTTTCTTCAAACCTTTTTCGGCAGCCAGTTTTTCCATTAATGAATATGCCTGTTCGAAATCATTTTCTATATCGCCATCAAGTATAGCATCTTTAATGGCACTCTTTATATCCCCTACCTCGCGACACGGCTGCAAACCGTATGTTTCCATAATCAACTCACCTGAAATGGGAGGTTGAAAATTACGTATGCGATCTTTTTCCTCAATTTCTTTGAGCTTGCGACGAACCAGTTCGAAATTACGCATATAGGTTCTCACCTTAGCATCGTTGCCTGATGTAATATCGGCCTCACACAATGTCATCAAATCGTCTATATCGTCACCTGCCTCAAAAAGCAACCGTCGTACGGCAGAATCGGTAACTATATCCTCGGAAAGAATTATTGGGCGTAAATGCAACAAGACTAGCTTCTGGACATATTTCATTTTATCATTCAGAGGCAATTTCATATTGCGGAAAATAGAATGCACCATTTTGCACCCCACAACTTCATGTCCGTGAAAGGTCCAACCTACTTTAGGATCATAAGCCTTGGTCCGAGGTTTGCCGATATCATGCAAAAGAGCGGCCCACCGCAACCCCAAATTATCGCTATGCCTGGAGACATTGTCCAACACTTTCAATGTATGGATAAAATTATCCTTATGGGTACGTCCGCCTCTCGTCTCAACTCCTTTCAAAGCGCTTAATTCAGGGAATATCAACGGTAAAAGTCCGCAACTGTCAAAAAGATAAAAACCTATCGAAGGTGCAGGTGAAAGCATTATCTTGTTCAGTTCCGTTATTATGCGTTCTTTGGAAACTATCGATATGCGTTCCTTATTACGGCCTATTGCATCGAATGTCACATCATCTATATCGAAGCCCAACTGCGTAGCAAATCTCACGGCACGTATCATACGTAAAGGATCGTCGGAAAATGTGACATCCGGATCGCATGGCGTACGAAGGATACATCGTTCCATATCTCCCATACCTTCAAAAGGGTCCACAAGTTCTCCGAAAGAATCCTTGTTAAGCGAAAATGCCATTGCATTGATCGTAAAATCACGTCGTAACTGATCATCCTCAAGAGTACCGTTTTCCACGATAGGTTTTCGTGAATCGGCACGATAAGACTCCTTGCGGGCTCCCACAAATTCCACTTCAAGATCCTTGTAACGCAACATTGCAGTACCGAAATTCTTGAATACGGATACTTTTGCATGAAGTTTTTTACCAAGCGCTTCTGCTACAGCTATACCGCTTCCCACGACAACTACGTCAACATCCGTACATGGACGTTTCAGATAGTAATCACGCACATATCCCCCGACCACAAAAGCTTTTACGCCCATCGAGTCTGCTATGTCTCCAATTATCTGGAATATTGGCAAACTTAAAGCATCATTCATTTCAGTTCCCTGAGATATAACTGTATGGTATTTTCAAAACCAAGATAAATTGCGTCCGAAATCAAAGCATGCCCTATGGATACTTCTAATAGAGAAGGTATGTTTTGTGCAAAATATTTCAGATTATCGAGATTCAAATCATGACCTGCATTGATCCCGAGCCCATATTTGACAGCCTCCGCTGCTGTTTCGACAAACGGTTTGATGGCAGCCTCTTTATCTTTATAATAAGCCGTAGCATATGATTCAGTATACAACTCAACCCTATCAGCTCCGGTTTCTGCGGCATATTTTACCATTTCGGGATTAGGATCAATAAATATGGATGTACGAATACCTTTACTTTTAAATGTTTTTACAACATCACTCAAAAAATCTTTATGTTTTTTGGTATCCCATCCTGCATTAGAAGTTATGGCATCATGTGCATCTGGCACCATGGTAACCTGTGCCGGGACCACCTCCATAACCAAATCAATAAATTTATTGATAGGATTTCCCTCTATATTGAATTCGGTAGTAAGCAAAGGCTTCAACTCTCGAACATCGCTATAACGTATATGACGTTCGTCTGGACGCGGATGAACCGTTATTCCTTCGGCCCCGAAACGTTCCGCATTAATAGCCGCATCAACCACACTGGGCAAATTTCCCCCTCGTGAATTACGGATAGTGGCTATCTTATTTATGTTAACACTAAGCTTTGTCATAAATTTGTGTAAATTTGTGCTGTAAAGTTAATTTTATTTTTAGTGAAATGAAAATTGCGTTATACGGTAGCATCGGTTCCCATCATTCAGAAGAAGATCTTATGACTTTATTGAACTCACTGGATGACAAAGGTTTCCGTTACCAGATAAACATAGATTTTGCTAAAGAAATAGAAAGCGTAACAGGTAAAAAAATCGATCCTAATGCCACATATTCTTCGTCATCAGACATTGACAAAGAAACGAAACTTATGGTTTGTTACGGTGGCGACGGAACGTTCCTTGCAGGAGTTAGATTGTTGTATGACCTCTCTATACCACTTGTCGGCGTTAATTCCGGACGTTTAGGGTTTCTTGCCAATATTCCCAAAGAGGATATGGAATCCGCTTTCGAAAAAATAAAACAAGAGAATTATTTGATTAAGGAACGAACTCTTTTGGAAGTATCGGGAGATTTCAATATCGATGATAATAATCACAAATCCACATTCCCGTACGCATTTAATGAATTTTCCATACAACGTCAATGTGCCAGCATGATTTCCACAGAAGTATACATAGGTGCTGAAATGATTGCTACATATTGGGGCGATGGAGTACTTATATCTACTCCTACAGGATCGACTGCATATTCTTTAAGCGTAGGAGGACCGGTCGTAGCACCAGATTGCAACTGTTTGGTAATTTCTCCTATTTCTCCTCATAATCTAACCATGCGACCTGTGGTAATTCCCGACAGCAGCGTCGTAACATTAAAGGTAAATGCAAGAGAAGGAAAATTTTTGGCATCACTCGACAATCAGACCTATTCTGCGGTCGATGGAGCGCAATTCAAAATAAAAAAAGCAAAAAAATCTGTTTTTTTGATCGAGTTCCAAAATATATCTTTTTATGATACGTTAAGAAATAAAATGATGTGGGGTATAGATCGAAGAGACAGTGCAAAATAAGAATAGTTTAATTCTAAAAAAAGAGTATATTTGC
>CASFSC010000073.1 GCA_949296995.1 uncultured Alistipes sp.
AGGAATACGCTCGGGAAAAATGGAAAAAACGTCAGAAAAAATATAGACACACCGTTTCACACTAAATATGCAGTTATGACGAATGATGAGATAAAGAAGTATCTTCATGACAATATAGATCTTAAATATAAAGAATTTCAACAACACCTGGTTCCAACCGTCAGCAATCTAATGGGAGTAAGAATGCCTGCGCTGAAAAAACTGGCAAAAGAGATCTCTAAAGGTGATTGGAGAGAATATTTACACGATGGAAGCGTCGACACGTATGAAGAAATAATGGTTCGTGGTTTGGTCATCGGAAATGTAAAAACCGATTTCGATGAATTTACTGCTCACATTACCTCTTTCGTGCCTTTAATCGACAATTGGGCCGTATGCGATTGTGTATGCGCCAACTTGAAACAGACAAAAAAATATAAATTTCCCATGTGGGATTTTATCTGTCAATATTTACAATCGGAACGTGAATTCGATTTGAGGTTTGCCGTAATCATGATGATGAATTATTATCTCGACGATCCGGATTATATCGATGAAATTTTAAAGATATATGACAATATACATTCTGAATATTATTATGTCAGAATGGGAATAGCATGGGCTTTGTCATTATCTTTCATAAAATACAGAGATAAAACGCTCGCTTATCTGCGCAATAACAATCTCGACACATGGACACACAATAAAGCCATACAAAAAATTACGGAATCATTCAGAGTTACGCCTGAAGATAAAGCCATGTTGAAAGAGTTAAAACGATAACATATAAAATTTCATACATTAGCAGTATAGTTCCATGAAATATATCCCATAAAGCCATGTAACTTAACGGGAAACCATTCCCGAAAAATTTTAATGTATTGATAAGATAAATGGTATGATGCGATTGACACAGTCACATCTGGTAACTACACTTTCATAGACTTTGAACTATCCTTTCTCTTTTACAGAACAGGGAGGAAAAACGCCCCGAATAAGGTAGTGAAAAAGACCTGAAACCGCATGTTTAAAATCGTTGGAGCAGCTTAGTGTTGTTACAATGTAATAGATCCCGACAAAAAATGATCAAACTTTATTTTGCATTCTACTTTTCCTATAGTTTGAATAAGCAGGGCTGTGATATGTAGTGCCAAATGTCGAAAAATATGTTTCTCATTTGCCTCTGCGCCCGTATTTTTTTATATTTGTCTTTCGCAAAACCAAAACTTAACTGATTATGAATTTAAAAAAACTATTAGGATGTGCATTAGCCTCTTTTATCGGCATACATGCAGTATCGGCCCTGGATATAGATGTGAGGGAGGTCGGTGCAGTTCCAGACGGAAAAACGCTTAACACTGAAGCTATCCAAAAAGCTATCGACATGTGTTCTGCAAAAGGAGGTGGCACGGTTATTATTACCGGAGGTGAATATGTTATCGGATCAATATTTTTAAAAGACAATGTTACGCTGAATATAACCAAAGAGGCTGCACTCGTCGGAAGTACGAGCCGTGACAATTACATCCACCAGGGAGAATACACAGGACTTATCAATGCGTTGAAAGCTGACAACATAGGTATTACTGGTGAAGGTATGATTTTCGGAAACGGACAGGCTTTTTTTGAAACTGACAATGCCCCCAACCGTCCCATGATACTGTATCTCCAAGAATGCACCAGAGTAAAGGTGAAAGATGTCTTCATGAAAAATTCTGCTTTCTGGGGCTTCAAAATGAGCCGTTGCGATGGAGTCATAGTCGACGGTATCCGCATATATAACCATTGCAACTGGAATAACGACGGTATAGATATCGAGAGTAAAAACGTCGTAATTGCAAACTGTATACTTACGACTGACGACGATGCTTTATGTTTCAAAAGCGATGTTCAAGACTTCATCGTTGAAAATGTAACTGTCACCAACTGCATTTTGTCTTCTAACTGCAACTATATAAAATTCGGCACTGCAAGTAGTGGAGGATTCCGAAATATAACCATCAGCAACTGCACATTACGTCCGAACGAGACTACCCTACCGTTGAAATGGGGCAACACACCACGCGACTGGCGCAAACTTGTTCCCGGTGTAACCAAAGAAGTAACAGGCATTTCAGGTATTGCTCTTGAAGTTGTAGATGGAGGATTGATGGATCAGATATCCATATCCAACATTACGATGGATGGCATCCAAACACCAATATTCATACGTCTCGGCCACCGCAATAAAGACGACCGTAAAGGTGTGCTCAAAAATGTTATAATTAGCAATATCGTAGCAACATCTGAAAGTCTTATTACAAATAACATAACAGGTCTTGAAGACAGTCCGGTTGAAAATGTGATGCTTTCTAATATGATTTTCAACATGAAGGCCGGTGGCACGATAAAAGATGCAAATATGCCTGTTCCTGAAGTTCCGGACGCATATCCGGAAAATCGCATGTTCAACTTCCAGATGTTGTCTGGTTATGGAATGTATATACGTCATGCAAAAGGCATTACACTAGACAATATCGTATTCAATCTTCAACCTGGAGAAGAGTATCGCCCTGCAGTTTATGCGGAAGACGTACATGGATTGAGATTGCTTGACATGCAGGCAGAGCCATCGCTCGGCAATCAGCCGGCTATCCGATTGAATGATTGCACCAATGCACTTATAAGCGGTTTCTCTGCCAACAAAGAGATACCTGTATTACTTGAAGTTAAAGGTAATAAAACTGACAACATTAAATTGATAAACAATGATTTGTCGCTTGTCAAAAAAGCAGTCGACTCTTCAGACAAATCGCTTGCCGATAAAGTAACTGTAAAATAATCTGACAAACAGAACATTCTGTAAAACCATAAAACCTCTGTCAGAATTAATCTGACAGAGGTTTTTGTTTAATCATACGATTAAATATTATATTTGTATATTGTTGAGATAACACATCATGATGGATTTCAGATTAAAAGTTTTTATTTCGGTTGCTCAAAACCTCAGTTTCACAAAAGCTTCCAAAGAACTGTACATATCGCAGCCTGCCATATCCAAACACATACAGGAATTGGAAGCAGCTTACGGCGTACAACTATTTGAAAGAAAGGGCAATGCCATAAAACTCACATCTGCAGGTGAAGTATTTCTTAAACATGCACTTGCCATCACTGAAAACTACAGAATGCTACAACTCGACATGAATCTGTTATCCAACAGTTTTAAAGGCACATTACGCATAGGTGCAAGTACGACCATAGCACAATACAGTCTCTCCCCTATCATTGCAGGATTCATATCACGTTTCCCTGACATAAAACTATCATTGCAAACAGGAAATTCACAATACATAGAAGATGCTTTAGAAAAAAAGAGAATCGACATAGGTTTAGTCGAAGGAAGCAGCCGTAAAAATGAGTTCCGTTACACCCATTTTGCAGACGATGAACTGGTTTTGGTAACATCCGCATCGAATAATTCTCCTGCTGAAATCACCGCTGCAGAATTGAAATCATTACCTCTGGTTCTTAGGGAAACAGGCTCCGGCACTCTCGATGTCATAGAACATGCTCTCGACGCACACAATATGAAATTGTCACAAATGAATATTCTCTTGCAATTAGGAAGTTCTGAAAGCATCAAACATTTTCTCATGTACAGCAAAGCTTACGCTATACTTTCCATTATTTCCGTATCTAAAGAGCTGTATGAAAACAAACTAAAAGTTATCGACATCAAAGATATTGAATTTAAAAGGGAATTTACATTCATGACTTTACAGGGACAACACAACGAAATTACAGATAAATTCATTCAATTTGCATTGATATCTCAGAACAAGTCATAACATAAAATTATAAGCCATCAATTTTATATATTGGTTTTTTCATGTTTCCAGCAGTAGTTTTGCGGCGTAAAAAAAACTACAGGAACAGATGAAAAAAGTATTGTTTATTCTATTATTTGCAGCTTCTTTATTATTGTCGCCAGCCTTGGCTCTTTTTGCAGGAATCATTTTTGCACTTACACTTCGTTCACCGTATCCTAAATTCACACGCAGTGCATCTAAATATATGCTTCAAGCCTCGGTTGTCGGCCTTGGCTTCGGAATGAACCTTCATGAATCACTTAAAGCATCCAGCGACGGCATGTTAATGACAATAGCTTCTGTAACGGGAGTTTTAATATTAGGTTACTTTTTAGGTCGTTTATTGAAAATAGACAGCAAACTGGCTCACCTGATAGCATCCGGAACCGCAATATGCGGTGGAAGTGCCATAGCTGCCATATCCCCAATCGCAAGAGCAGATGACAATCAGACAAGTATGTCCCTGGCCGTTATATTCACACTCAATGCGATAGCATTGTTCATCTTTCCACCCCTCGGACACATGCTCGGACTATCACAGGAACAATTCGGACTGTGGTCTGCCATAGCCATACACGATACCAGCTCGGTAGTAGGTGCAGGAAGTGCTTACGGAGAACAGGCTCTCATGGTAGCAACGACTGTTAAACTGACACGTGCATTATGGATAATACCTGTCGCCCTTGCATCGATACTATTCTTCCCGGTTGAAGAGAATACTCGACGTAAAATCACAATTCCATGGT
>CASFSC010000074.1 GCA_949296995.1 uncultured Alistipes sp.
CGAAGACGGCAATACGGCGTGGCGCGGGGAGTATGATGAATGGGGCAACCAGCTTAATGAAGAGAACCCGTATTACCTGCACCAGCCATACCGTCTGCCGGGGCAGCAGCATGATGAGGAATCAGGGCTGTACTATAACCGTCACCGGTACTACGATCCGTTGCAGGGGCGGTATATTACTCAGGACCCGATGGGGTTGAAAGGGGGATGGAATTTATATCAGTATCCTTTAAATCCACTACAACAAATTGACCCTATGGGATTATTGCAGACTTGGGATGATGCCAGATCTGGAGCATGTACGGGGGGAGTTTGTGGTGTTCTTTCACGTATAATAGGACCAAGTAAATTTGATAGTACTGCAGATGCTGCGTTAGATGCTTTGAAAGAAACGCAGAATAGATCTCTATGTAATGATATGGAATACTCTGGTATTGTCTGTAAAGATACTAATGGAAAATATTTTGCATCTAAGGCAGAAACTGATAATTTAAGAAAGGAGTCATATCCTCTGAAAAGAAAATGTCCCACAGGTACAGATAGAGTTGCTGCTTATCATACTCACGGTGCAGATAGTCATGGCGATTATGTTGATGAATTTTTTTCAAGTAGCGATAAAAATCTTGTAAGAAGTAAAGATAATAATCTTGAAGCATTTTATCTCGCAACACCTGATGGACGATTTGAGGCGCTTAATAATAAAGGAGAATATATTTTTATCAGAAATAGTGTCCCGGGATTGAGTTCAGTATGCATACCGTATCATGATTAATTTTAGTGCTTTTATTAGTGGGGCCTATAAGGAGATTCAATGAAATATAGTTCAATATTTTCGATGCTTTCATTTTTTATACTATTTGCCTGTAATGAGACAGCTGTTTACGGTTCTGATGAAAACATTATTTTTATGAGGTATGTGGAAAAATTACATTTAGATAAATACTCTGTTAAAAATACGGTAAAAACTGAAACAATGGCGATACAATTAGCTGAAATATATGTTAGGTATCGCTATGGCGAACGGATTGCAGAAGAAGAAAAACCATATTTAATTACGGAACTACCAGATAGTTGGGTTGTTGAGGGAGCAAAGTTACCTTATGAAGTTGCGGGTGGTGTATTTATTATAGAAATTAATAAGAAAAATGGATGTGTTTTGAATTTCCTACATAGTAAATAATGCTGGCGCTGATGGATGCGGATGGAAACATTGCGTGGAGCGGGGAGTATGATGAGTGGGGCAACCAGCTGAATGAAGAGAACCCGCATCACCTGCACCAGCCGTACCGGCTGCCGGGGCAGCAGTATGATAAGGAGTCGGGGCTGTACTACAACCGGAACCGGTACTACGATCCGTTGCAGGGGCGGTATATCACTCAGGACCCGATAGGGCTGGAGGGGGGATGGAGTCTGTATGCGTATCCGCTGAATCCGGTGAATGGTATTGATCCATTAGGGTTAAGTCCCGCAGATGTAGCGCTAATAAGAAGAAAAGATCAACTAAACCATCAAAGAGCATGGGATATATTATCTGATACTTATGAAGATATGAAGAGATTAAATTTAGGTGGGACTGATCAATTTTTCCATTGTATGGCATTTTGTCGAGTGTCTAAATTAAATGACGCTGGTGTTAGCCGATCGGCGAAAGGGCTGGGTTATGAAAAAGAGATTAGAGATTACGGGTTAAATCTGTTCGGTATGTACGGCAGAAAAGTAAAGCTATCCCATTCTGAAATGATTGAAGATAATAAAAAAGACTTGGCTGTAAATGACCATGGGTTGACATGTCCATCAACAACAGATTGCTCAGATAGATGTAGTGATTATATTAATCCAGAGCATAAAAAAACGATAAAGGCTTTACAAGATGCTGGCTATCTCAAGTAATCTATCAAAGATGATAATATTTATTTTTGCTATTATAATCATTGTTGTTTTATGCGTAATTACTTATCTTTATTTATACAAAGATGAATCTCTTGTAAGTAAACATTACATAAACTATATGGCAATACCAGAAAATGATGGAGTTTTTACATGGCTCCCAGATTTTTTTCCGCACGTAGCGGTGGATATATCAATATACACAAATGTAGAAGATGATTATTTTTTTCTTATTTTTCCCTAACAAATGATGATGGGGGTAGGTTTAAGAAAACATTGACAGTGAGGGCCAGGGAACAAGTGGCGAAAATCGTATCAAAGAATGATCCAGATACAAAAAAAGTGTGGTGTAAATATGGTAAGATACCAGGGCAAGGGGATGGTGTAAACCTTTTTTTGTTGGTGAAATTAATGTTACGCATTATTTTATAACAAATATTGGAGCTGGATTGCCTGATGCTTGTGCAGAGTAATTGCTTGAATTAAGAGTCTATCCCATATCGAAGTCGTCAACTTCGTAGTGAGGAAAAGTAAAATTCCTGACTGAGAAAAGACATGTCGGCTATTGTGTAAAGCCATATAGCTCAGACGATGAATATCTACTCGTATTCAGTTGTTTATTGAGGGTGAGTTCCGACCCTGAAACAACAAATAAAATGAACAGTCAGAGAGTTTACATAGAATTGCACTGGTCTTTTACGATATCTGACATTGTGTAATACATATTCAGCCATGCATTAATTAAAATGTTACGTGTTTAATGTGAGTCCCTATCTGAAAATAAATAATCCTTCCGGATTAAAATAAATTCTTGCCGGGAAAGAAAGAGGAAATAAACCATTAGCGGAAAACCAGCGGCACGCCAGGGTGACATGCCCCAGTACGGCGGCCCGATAGTCCAGGGTTCAGCGGGGGTACTGATAGTCGCGCCGACTGCATCGAGAACTCCATACAACTTTTTACGGAACGTCACCTGATAAAATTTGTTCAGTATCGTCTTTTGAGATTCTCAAGGTTATGGAGTAACCAGACAGAACGGACACCACTGTCGGAGATAAAAACCCCCTGTTCACGCAGCTCGTTGCTGGCCCGGTGCTGACCATGTGTCGGGAAAGCGACGGCGTAATCAACAACAGCCTGTTCAGTTGCCTCATCGGTACGGTTCTTAAGGTTAGGAGCGCGGCGACTACGATTAATCTGCGCATCCACACCGCCTTCAGCGACCAGTTCGCGGTAACGATAAAACGTATCACGCGAAACGCCCATGATTTTACAGGCTTTTGATACGTTGCTGAGTTCTTCAGCCAGATTGAGCAAACCGGCTTTGTGTTTGATGACGGGATTGGCAGTATGAAGCATGAGAGTTACCTCTTGTTTTGGATAAGGATTCGACACTCATATCAAAACCGGTAACTCTCAACCTTTCAAGGCCATGTGTCAGATCAAGTCGCGACTAATACAAATACGTCCCTCATTACCGCGCCTTAACCCATTCCGCCACTTCCGCCCACTCACCGCGAAAGACAACTTTTTCCGCTTTTTTCTCAAGCTGATAGCGATACATCGGGTCGTAATATTCTTCAAGTAACGGCACCAGCCAGGCCAGATGACCGTCGGTGCTGCCGGTGGTGAGTTGCGTTGTCAGTGCTGCATCCAGCCTTGCAGCCAGTTCGTTATAGCGCTGTAGCCCCAGCCGACGCTTAATCGCCGAAAGTCCGTGATGCAGGTATTCGCAATACTCCTGCCAGCCCTGTTCGTCGCCGTACGCGTGGGTAAAATCATGATGCATACGCAAGAAATACTCTTCGTTCAGGCGCTCAAGACGGATCTCAAACGGATCTTCTACCACCGCAATCGCCGCCTGAGTCATTCGCTCGCGCAGGCATTCCGGCAGGTGATTCGAACCGATCATCCGGCTTTCGTCTTCCAGCACCCACAGGCGCAAATTCTGACGGGCGTCGGTTTTTAGCATTTCGGCAGCCAGCAGGTTTTCAAAACTCGCCTGGCTAAGTTGTGGTTGTAACGTGCGACCAAACGCCGAACCGCGATGGCGCGCCAGCCCTTCCAGATCAACACCGTTCGGCTGTTGCTGCACTAACAGCGTTTTA
>CASFSC010000075.1 GCA_949296995.1 uncultured Alistipes sp.
CATACGAAAGACCGGCACGCCTTTATAAAATGAGACTGCCGACGAACCAATCACTTTATCTTCATCTGCATTAAATGGATTCCAATTGATGCTATTCATATCATGCCGGACAGTCTCATCCCAAATCGAAACAACAGCATAACCTGCATATGCAAGTAATGATATAATAAACTGTAACACTATACTGCATCCAGCGGGGTCACTATATCTGACAGGATTATTCAAACAATAAGCATAAAGATTGAGTCCGTTATTGTATGTCGGCACAAGGTATTTGAGGCTATCCGGCGAGATGAATCTGCCCGTTTCGGGATCGTAGTAGCGGCTGTTCAGATAGTAGAGCCCCGTCTCCTCGTCGTAGTAATACCCGCGGTAGCGGAACGGGTTGATCGTGAGCAGTTCCGAACCGCCCTGCCAAATGATATTGCCCCAGGCATCGTACTCATACGTTCCGCGCGTGCAACCGCATTCGTCGAGGATCGCTACGATATCCCCCTGCAGGTTCTTGCGGTATACATACTTCTGTCCGTTGTATTTATTATAACCTAAGCCGATCGCATTGTCAATATATAAAATTTCATTCCGAAAAAGCAAACCATATCACAAAATACCCCCAGGCGGAATCTCCGCTCGGGGGCTCTCTTTGTTTGACTGTTGAATTACGAATCTTTTAGTAAAAGTTCGCAAATTTTTTTTACTTGCCATGGCGCGTATGTCGCCACATAAACATATTTTTCCTTTCCTGATCGAAGTTTAATACGAAGAAATTTATTAAATATAAACTTCGTACTGGTAAGTATCTTCTTTTCTTTTTTTGAAAGTTTAACGATCTCTATTTCGCTAATCTCGGTTATATAAACTGTTTGGTTCCAGTTTGGATCAATTCCGTTTGCAGCTTTCTCCCAGCTGATTGTAAAAGGGAAATAACGAAAATAGACCGCTCCACTATCAAAAAACACACAACTCTTAATCAATATCACAGTAGCCGCGGGAATAGCCACACCTAATGCTACTGATAATACATAATACCAATGCTCTAATGCCCACTGTGTGAAATCCACTGCATCTGCACAAAGTATTGCAATAAAACATACTATACCGCATACAAAGAGACTGCCACAAATAATCAAATAAGCGAGTAAATCATAAAATGCTATAAACTTTCTCTTTCTCATTCGCTTCATTCCTGCCAAGCTAATTTATCAATAAGATCATCTATCCACCCTGCCAAGAAGATATCCAGAAAAACACTTCCTATTGATCCAATAATAAGTCCAACAACTGCACCGGCTGGGCCAAATAAACTTCCTATATACGTTGCTCCATAAATGAGTCCTTTGTTTAAGTATAACAGTCCTACATCTGCTGCAATCGTTAGTCCTACACTAGTAAGTATGCCTCTTGAGCTCATGCCGCGTTGAACATTATCATACACATCCAAACCCACATGAATGCCCAATACCGCAAAATCAAGAGCAGATATTCCCCATTTAAACTGATTAAACTTCAGGACTCCTTTTTGAACAGATATGCCCATGGTTTTAAGATCATCAGCAAAGACTTTGATATTGCTATTTGCCAAAAAATATGAAGCATTGAGCCAAACGGTGGAAAGCGAAGAATATACGCCAAATGCTACTGTCCCGACATCCATCAATTGCGACAAGTCAGAATAATTAACTTTATACCGTTGTTTGCCACCCGTATTGTGATTAAGGACAGCTTTATTTCGCTCTTTCACGTTTGACGCAAACAAATAAAAATCATAGTTTACGGGATTATTCCCACAATAGGCATACAGGTTCAATCCGTTGTATGCTCCTGGTTCAAGACAGTTTACACTATCCGGCGAGATAAATCTGCCCGTTTCGGGATCGTAGTAGCGGCTGTTCAGGTAGTAGAGCCCGGTTTCCGCATCGTAATAGTACCCACGATAGCGGAACGGGTTGATATTCAGAATTTCCGAGCCGACCTGCGACAGAAGGTTGCCCCAGGCGTCGTATTCGTACTGCCCGAGCAAATTCCAGCAGGAATCGTAAATTCCGATGATATCCCCCTGCAGGTTCTTGCGGTAGAAATATTTCTGCCCGTTGTATTCAAAATTATAACTGATTCCCGACTCGTTGTCAATATGGTTAGTTCAATTTCCTGCAAACCAATTACACCACAAAAATACCCCCGAGCAGAAATGATATGCACCCCAAAAGTTGGACAGACTTTTGGAGGTGCATATCAATTCCATTCGGGGGTTTCTTATTTTATTATAGATTGTGTTGTTTCCGTTTAAAAAATTTATAAACCTGCAACACAATAAGTAACAACGAAATTATAAAAAATGAGACAGACAAGCTTATCAATACAACTTTAATATTATTTGCTTGTAAAACCGTATTTTCGTTATAACTGTCTAAAGTAATTATTTGGTCGTAATCAGTCCTAAGGGACATTGCCGAAAGTTGAGCAGACTCTATATAAGGCTCAAGCATATCTAATTCTCCTTGAAACAAACGAAAATACAATTTATCACCCGTTGATAATGCTTGCATTGCCTCTTGATCATGTAAACATGAATGGTCGACAAAAAGGGTAAATTGATATTCTTGTAATGTTACATAGTAATTTTCTCCTTCTTTTACAACATTATAAACCGTTGCTTCATATTCTTGTGTATTATCTTCAGTCATTTCTATTAAATCAAAAGGAGCAAAACAATAAATGCAAATAAATACAGTAGACAAGATACCGCATAATACAATAAAAATCCATAAACTATGATGCAATTTCTGCATATTCACTCCTTCCTCCCAATAATTTATGCAAATAACTTTTGAAAAAATTGAAGAACCGGAGAGAACAATTGTCCGACGGAAAGAACGATTGCAGCCACCCCTCCAACTAAAATTGCCAAGCCCCAGCCTATACCAAAGTTCACTTCGTGAGTAACTTTCCCATCATTAAAACCAAGCGTACAAGTCAGACCGTCAGCTCCAAAGCTTACTCCAGAGCTAAGCCATGGCGTTACATTCATACTAAAATACAGGTTCCCGCCGGAATTATAGCCCACCTCTATTCCAAACCATCCCCAGAGGTTTATACCTGCTCCGCCTTCTATTACATTGTCCGTCCTTCGCAGGGCTGAAAATGAATAAAATATCCCCGCTTCTTCCGTCTGTTTAATTGGTACAGAAACGCTATAATTAATTCTTCCCCACCACTTACTGTCAAATCCAAAAATTAAAGTGGATTGATATATTTTATAGAATGCGTTGGCAATGGGAATATGTCCAAAAATATCAGTATAACCAACCCCTTGCTACTTGCGCTCCGCCAGACGCTGCAAGGCATCACGACCGTATGTTACCGTCCCCAAAGGCGTTACGAACGTTGCTATCTCTTCGTCCGGATAGCTCATGTAATTGCACTTATACGAATAGCTCTTCCCGTTGACCGTGTAACTGCTCGTATCGGGACGGTTCAGGGAATCGTATGTGCTGCTCATCTGCACCCGCGTCGTCGTTCCCTTCTTCTCCGTATACGACGTGATATCGCGCAGC
>CASFSC010000076.1 GCA_949296995.1 uncultured Alistipes sp.
TTAAAACAAAACGACGTATGAAATTATTCAATATACTAACGGCAGGTGTGCTGCTTTGTGCCGGTCTTGCTTCGTGCGAGATGAAAGACGAATTGAAAGGCAGCGGCGAAGGCTCTTCTGATATGGGTTATCTTGATTTGGGAGTAGCGGTAAACGCTTCGCAAAACAATGTTTCGAGAGCAGGCGATGTGACCGATGAAGGCAAAAACGAAAATGTAGGCGTGTCTATACCTACCGGCGATTTTCCTGTAATCATTACAAACGTAGACGATCCTTCTAATCCAATAGAATATGATAAATATGATAGTTTTGACCAATTAAAGGAAGAAAACAAAGACGGTGTTGTTGCGCTTCCGGTAGGCACCTATACCGTAACGGCACATTCAAACGATGTACTGGAAACGAAAATGGATGTTCCTTATTATGAAGGTACAGTGGAAATCAACATTACTAAAGATGTAACATCTGGTGTCGAAGTCAAATGTACAATGAAGAATACCAGAATCGCATTAAGTTATGACACTGAATTTATAGCAAGCTTTACCGATTGGACAATTACCGTAGAGGATGGAACGGGAACGGTTCTTACTTTTGAATGCACCGATAGTAATGATGCAGAGCAACTGAATCCTGCTCCGCAATATATGTGGGTAGCGGAAGGTGTATCGAAACTGACTGTTCATGCTTCCGGACATAACACGCAAGGTGAATATGTTACAGAATCGCGTGAATTAACCAAACCCGCAGGAGGCAACTCGCCTTACTGGACAGGTGGTGACGCATTGACCATTACGATGGAAGAGAATACACCTGCCGACCCAACAGGCGTGCAAGGAAGCGGTATCACGATTACGGCTGATGTAGAATTTGAGGAATCAGATGCTACCATAGAAGTGACTGTTACTCCGGGTGGAAGTACCGAAGAACCAGGAGGAGGTGAAGGTGACGATAATCAAGATTCAGAGCCTCCTGTAACTGATAATAAGCCGATAGTAACTTTACCACAAACGACTTATACCTTACCTGATGATAAGGATGCTAACGCAGATGTTTTAATTCAGACTGCATTGAAAGAAGGTAGTAGTGATGAGCATGTAGGATTAAAGAGTGTTTTCGTAAAAATAATTCCTGGGAATCAAGGATTTACAGACGCATTAGACCTAATAAAAGATATGGCTGACTTTACAGGAACAGGGGTTGAACTTGTAAATAATACTACAGTAGAGCCTTTGTTGCAATTTATAGCACCAGCATTAAAAGTACCTGCACCAGACGCACCAAGTTATACTTTCCCTGTAGGAGCATTCTTTGAAACTCTGATGGATTTTGAATCACCAGAGACTACTGCGGAAGGTCATGTGTTCGAAATAATGGTAACTGATAATAATGACAATTCTCTCGATGAACCCATACGTTTAAATGTTGTCGTGAATAAAGATAAAGGAATTGAACAATGAAACGAATATACACTATTTTATTAATCGCAAGCACCCTCTTCTTCTTTGCTTGCCAGCAGGAAGAAAAATTAGGAGAAGCAGCAACGGGTTACTTGCGTCTAAGTATCAACGAAGATATAAGTACCAACTCCCGTGGGGATGTTCCTGCCGATTACGACCCTGAAAAGATCGGTGTACAGATACTCAATGCACAAGGAGGAGTGCAAGAAACATTAGAACCTTGGGAAATCGGGACCAAAAAGTCTATT
>CASFSC010000077.1 GCA_949296995.1 uncultured Alistipes sp.
CATTATAACCTTCAGCACCTTTCGCATTCTTAACGTTGGCTACAACTACTGAACCTTCACCTCCGGCATTGGCCACAATCTGACGCAATGGTTCTTCAATAGCACGTTTAACTATCTGGATACCGGTTGTTTCGTCATCATTGGCACCTTTCAGTTTGTCAAGTGCAGATACCGCACGGATATAAGCTACACCACCTCCAGGGATAATACCTTCTTCAACTGCGGCACGTGTTGCAGCAAGAGCATCATCAACACGGTCTTTCTTTTCTTTCATTTCAACTTCACTCGCTGCACCTACATACAAAACAGCAACCCCACCTGAAAGTTTGGCAAGACGTTCTGCCAATTTTTCCTTATCATAATCTGAAGTTGAAACTGACATTTGTTTACGGATCTGACCGATACGGGCTTCAATAGCCTTTTTGTCTCCCAAACCGTTAACAACTGTCGTATTGTCTTTAGTTATGATAACCTTTTCTGAAGTACCCAACATTTCCAATGTAGCTTGGTCAAGACGGATACCTTTATCTTCGGTAATTACCGTTGCACCTGTCAAGATAGCTATATCTTCAAGCATTTCTTTACGACGGTCACCGAATCCAGGAGCTTTAACTGCTGCAATCTTCAATGTTCCACGAAGTTTGTTAACTACCAAGGCTGCCAAAGCTTCACCATCGACATCTTCTGAAATAATGAGCAAAGAACGACCATTCTGTGCGGCTGGTTCCAAAATACCCATAATCTCTTTCATCGTAGAGATTTTCTTATCAGTAATAAGAATCAATGGTTTTTCCAAAACAGCTTCCATCTTTTCAGAGTCTGTCATGAAATAAGGAGAAATATATCCTCTATCGAACTGCATACCTTCAACAACATCAACGTAAGTTTCTGTTCCCTTAGCTTCTTCTACAGTGATAACGCCTTCTTTATTGACTTTACTCATAGCTTCTGCTATAAGTTTACCTATAGCGTTATCATTGTTGGCAGAACTGGTAGCAACCTGTTCTATCTTTTCAATATCATTACCTACACTCTGGCTCTGTTTCTTAAGATTTGCAACAACAGCTTCAACAGCTTTGTCAATACCGCGTTTCAAATCCATAGGATTTGCTCCCGCTGTAACATTCTTAATACCAACGCCGATAATAGCCTGTGCCAAGACCGTTGCAGTAGTAGTACCATCACCTGCATCATCTGCAGTCTTAGATGCAACTTCCTTTACCATCTGTGCACCCATATTGGCAATAGGGCTTTCCAACTGAATCTCTTTCGCAACCGTAACACCGTCTTTGGTAACCTGAGGTGCTCCGAATTTTTTATCTATAACCACATTACGTCCTTTAGGACCAAGGGTAACTTTCACTGCATTTGCCAACGCATCGACTCCTTCTTTAAGAAGTTCACGCGCTTCGGTATTATATTTAATATCTTTTGCCATAATTGTCTAATTTAAAGTCTCTGAATCATTAAATAATTGCGAAAATATCGCCTTGTTTCATAATAAGATAATCTTTACCTTCTACATTAAGTTCGGTACCAGCATATTTACCATAAAGTACCTGATCACCTACCTTAACTTCCATCTTAACATCCGAAGTACCAGGCCCTACTGCAACAACTTTCCCTGAAAGTGGTTTTTCCTTTGCTGTGTCAGGAATAAAAAGTCCTCCAGCTGTCTTTTCTTCTGCCGGATTCGGTTCTATCAGAACTCTGTCTGCTAATGGTTTTACTTTCATAATCGTAATATATTTTAATTTGTTTTAAATTTTTTTAAATACAGATTTAAAAACATTATCCCTATTTAACACAATATATGCCAAACTTGTTTTGACATATATTTACTCATAAAATATGACAAAGATACATCTTTTACTGCCACGATTATGTCACTTTGTCATCCCTTAATATTAACGCTTACGATGCCGCTTTGCATCTCCTTTAGATTTATTGACAAACATCCTTTTATCAAATCCTGACTTACCTCCCCAATTCTGATTGTCTGATGCAAATGCATCCCATTGAACATCTTCAATATTATCCATAGCAGACGATTTATCTTGTTTGTTGCCGGCAGATTTTCTTTTCCCCATATCATCCGCTTTATCTTTTCGGATAACATTTTTCCTGCTGACACAATTACCTGATCGGGAAAAATCTTCTTTAAATTCAGATTCGCTACCATTATTGGCAGATCGAACTGTACCTTGCGACTTGCGACCGCCACGACTACCTGCATCAGACTTCGTATTCCAACCTTTACCATCCTTGGCTATCTCTGCGACAGGACGTCCGCCCGCATTAATTTCATTAAGCCTTGAAATCACTTTTTTCGCATCGGAAAAAGGAACAGTGGCAAATGAAAAATTATCAAGAACCTTAACATCATTAATTGCACTGTCTTTAAGACAGCATTCGCGTTTCAACAAGGCCGTAAGTTTCTTGGGAGTATAGCCATCGAGCTTACCAAAGGAGATAAACAAACGTGCCGTACCTCGACGATCTACATTTATGGAACGTATTTCTGGATAATGGCTCTCCTCGAGTTCATTTTTAAATGCAAGACGTAGAAGCGAAGCCATAGCGACTTCAGGGGACAGACCGGAAAGTATTTCTCCTGCCATATCCATATATTCCGTATAATTCTCATTTTCTACGATATCTGCCAAATCATCCTTGATACGGCTCTTTTTTATTTCAACAACATCCTGAGGCGTCGGAATAATGGCTTTCCGAATATCAGCTTTAATGTCTTTCTGCAAATATCCAAACTGACGATATTCCGAACTTGAGATAAAGGTAATTGCTGTACCTGTATTGCCAGCCCGTCCGGTACGTCCTATGCGATGAACGTACGATTCTGTATCCTGTGGCAATGAATAATTAATAACGTGCGTCAGATTATTGATATCTATACCTCGTGCCGCAACATCCGTTGCCACAAGAATCGTTGATAATTTCTTCTTGAAACGACGCAATATCTGTTCCCTTTGAGCCTGCGAAACATCTCCATGCAAACCTTCTGCTGCATATCCGCGTTCGGTAAGTCTATGAACCAATTCATCTACCCCCACTTTGGTCCGACAAAAAACTATTCCAAAAAAATCAGGCTCAACATCTATTATACGAGTAAGTGCATCTAATTTATCACTCTCACGAACCTCAAAATATATCTGGTCGGTAAGCGCTGTCGTAACATCTTGAGATGGGACCTTCAATATCTCGACATCTTTCATGTAACGTTTCGACAAATCGACAATCCTATCAGGCATAGTGGCAGAGAAAAGCAAAATCCGACGATATTCATTGGTATTGGCAAGAATTTCATCGACATCCTCGATAAATCCCATATTCAACATTTCGTCAGCCTCATCCAATATAAGATATTTCAAATCCTGAAGTTTCAATGTTCCTCGCCGTATGTGATCCAAAATACGTCCCGGAGTGCCCACTACGATATCTATACCTTTATTCAGACGTCTTAACTGTTCAGAAATGGAGGCTCCTCCGTAAATAGGAGCTATGGTAAGTTTATTACGGCTGAATGATAACAATTCTTCTGTCACCTGTAATGCAAGCTCCCTCGTAGGGACCAATATCAGAGTTTGGGTAACACCTTTCTTTCGTGTTAGCTTTTCGATTATCGGCAATCCAAAGGCAGCCGTTTTACCTGTCCCGGTCTGGGCTTGAGCAATAATATCGTTCGTATTATACAAAAGTACCGGAATGGTAAGTTTCTGAATAGGAGATGGAGTTTCAAAACCTTTTGCCTTGATAGCTTCAAGAATATCTTCCGATAAGCCTAAAGCTCTAAATTCATCTAATTGAACCATATACAAATGTTGTATGCGACATATTAAAAGTTATCGCATTGTATTAAAAATAGAAGCCTGTACTATTTATCATTCCTTTTTTAGAGTTAAAAACAATAATGAGGAGCAGTACAGAATGAAAGTTTAAAAATCTTCTAATCAAAAAAAGGAGTTTCCCGTAAAATCGACAGGAAACTCCCCTTCACGGGTGGAAGATGGGCCTCGAACCCACGACCTTCGGAACCACAATCCGACGCTCTAACCAACTGAGCTACGTCCACCATATATTGTCTATCAATCCGTAGACAGGGTGCAAATTTAATATACTTTTTTATTTCTGCAAAATTTAAAGGCTGCTTTGAAGATTTATTTATATATTTACATAAATGCACTTGTGTTACAACATACAGTGATTATAAATAGCAAACCTAAATATATCTAACTCCAAATACTATTAACATGAAAAAATTCGCGCTATTTTTATTTTTACTGTCAGCAGGTTGTTTGCAGATAACCGAAACAGTCGCTCAAACTAAATATCAGGCTAACTGGGAATCCATCGACAGTCGTCCTATACCGAAATGGTTTACTGACGCTAAATTCGGAATATTCATACATTGGGGATTATATAGTGTCCCGGCATGGTGCCCGCTACCTGATTCGACAACAAACATGGGTGATTGTTATGCTGAATGGTATTGGCACAGATTGTTATG
>CASFSC010000078.1 GCA_949296995.1 uncultured Alistipes sp.
GGATATAATTATTTGTCTTATATCCAGATCACGCCAACAACATGCCAAAACAAGCAACAGCATACAAACCAACCAGATACAAATTCGCAACAAACAATCAACTGTAAAAATATTTTACACTCCGATGTAAATATTTTACACTTTTCTCGCATTTACAATCAGATAACAATATAAAAATGAAAAATATTAACCATAACATCCAATCGTTTACAAACGAATATTTAAGATAGCGTATATTCCAAAGAGTATTGTAATTATTGAAAATTTTTACTTAATTTTGATACTATCTGTAAAATGTATAAGCATACCTTTAAAACTAAACTAAAACTAAATAGCCTTTATGAAAACCAAAAGATTTAAGGGAGATTGGCCCAAGATAGGCATACGCCCTGTTATCGATGCCCGTATGGACGGCATACGCGAGTCACTTGAATCACAAACGATGAACATGGCTCAAAGTGTTGTTAATTATCTTTCATCAACTCTCAAATACCCTGATGGAACACCCGTACAATGCGTAATAGCCGATTCTACGATAGGACGTGTAGCTGAAAGTGCTGCATGTGCAGAAAAATTCAAAAACGAAAACGTAGGAATAACAATAACCGTCACTCCATGTTGGTGCTATGGCAGTGAAACTATGGACATGGACAAATATACCATTAAAGCAGTATGGGGGTTCAACGGAACTGAACGTCCAGGTGCAGTTTACCTTGCTGCGGTATTGGCAGCACATGCGCAAAAAGGGCTGCCTGCTTTCGGAATATACGGACATGACGTTCAGGATGCAGGAACGACAGAAATCCCCGAAGATGTAAAGGTAAAACTGACACGTTTTGCCCGTGCAGCTCTTGCCGTAGCTATCATGAGAGGCAAGTCATACTTGTCGATAGGGGCTGTATGTATGGGGATAGCCGGATCAATTGTAAATCCCGATTTCTTTGAAGAATATCTCGGCATGCGTTGCGAAGGTATCGATGAAGTCGAAATAATTCGACGTATGACCCTCGGTATTTATGACAAGGAAGAGTATGAAAAAGCTATTGCATGGACAAAAGCAAATTGCAAAGAGGGTGAAGGCAATATAAACCGTGCAGATCTTGTAAAAGACCGTGCAGGCAAAGACAAAGATTGGGAATTCGCCGTCAAAATGACACTTATCGTCAAGGATCTGATGAATGGCAATCCCAAACTCAAAGAAATGGGTTTCGGGGAAGAGGCTTTGGGACACAACGCCATTGCTGCGGGGTTCCAGGGGCAACGCCAATGGACAGACTTCTATCCTAACGGAGACTTTACTGAAGCCTTGCTCAACTCTTCATTCGACTGGGGCGGAATAAGAGCACCGTATATTCTGGCAACGGAAAACGATTCTTTGAATGGAACCGCAATGTTATTCGGTTATTTGCTAACAAATACGGCACAAATATTTGCAGACGTAAGAACTTATTGGAGTCCAGAAGCTGTAGAACGTGTTACAGGTAAAAAACTTACAGGTGTGGCTGCAAACGGAATGATACACCTGATCAATTCAGGAGCTGCAACACTCGACGGAAGCGGACGCCAAAGCGATGAGAAAGGCAATCCGATAATGAAACCTTTCTGGGATATTACACAACAAGAGGCTAAAGCATGTCTCGATGCAACAACATGGATGCCAGCCAACCGTGAATATTTCAGAGGAGGCGGTTTTTCATCCAAATTCCTCACACGTGGAGGTATGCCATGTACGATGGTACGTTTAAACATTGTAAAAGGACTCGGTCCGGTATTGCAAATCGCCGAAGGATGGACTGTAGAACTGGATCCTGAAGTACATAAGATATTGGATGACCGCACCGACAAAGGATGGCCGACGACTTGGTTCGTTCCACGCCTGAACGATACTCCGAATTTTAAAGATGTATACTCCGTAATGAATCACTGGGGTGCAAATCATGGAGCTATCAGTTGCGGACATATAGGAGCCGACCTCATAACAATGGCATCAATGCTGCGTATTCCGGTGTGCATGCATAATGTTAATGAAGAAGATATCTATCGACCTGCGGCATGGGCAGCATTCGGCATGGATAAAGAAGGTGCCGACTACCGGGCATGCAAAACATACGGCCCATTGTATAAATAAAATATATTGACATGGACCTGAAAATAGGATATATGGAAGAAAAGGCAGAAGCGACAAAACGCTTCTGCCAATTTCTTAAACTCAATCCTGAAACCATAAACGAATACAAATATTGGCATGACAGCCATAATATCTGGAAAGAGATTCCTGAAGGGATACGTAAGGCCGGAATACTCAATATGGAGATATATATCCATGAAGCGAATGCTTTCATGATATTGGAAACGCCACTGGATTTCGACTGGGACACGGCTTTCGGCAAACTCGCCACTTATGAAAGACAGGCTGAATGGGAAAATTTCGTTGCACAGTTTCAAATCGCGAAAGAAGGATGCCGTTCAGATGAAAAATGGCAACTTATGGAACGCATATTTTCACTTAAGGATGCTTTGAAACAATAAACACATATACAGAATGACCAGAGAAGAACAATTACAACGTTTCATGGAGGAAGCACACCGCGCGGGAAATGAACGGCTTATGCTATGCAGCAGCGGAAATCTTTCATGGAGAATAGATGAAGATACGGCACTGATATCAGGGACAGGCTCATGGCTTCCCTGTATAACAAAAGATCAAATTGCTGTTTGCCGAATCTCAGACGGCACTCCTTTAGAAGGGCCCAAACCATCTATGGAAAGTACATTTCATTTGGGAATAATGCGTAACCGAAAAGATGTCAACGTCGTACTCCATTTCCAATCGGAATATGCAACGGTAGTTTCATGTATGAAAAACAAGCCTTCAGATTTCAATGTCACAGCAGAAATTCCCTGCCACATAGGGAGTGAAATACCGACAGTACCGTATTACCGTCCCGGATCCAAAGAGCTGGCTAAAGCGATAACGGAAGCACTTGCAAATCAGAACTGCGCATTAATGAGTAAACATGGACAAGTGGTATGCGGTAAAGATTTCAACGATGCATTCCAGAAAGCGGTATTTTTCGAAATGGCTTGCCGTATCATAATACTTGCCGGAAAAGACAATTACCTCACTCTCTCAAATGACGAGATAGAAGATTTGAACACATACATATTGGGAAAATCATCAAAATAATATCTAACTAAACCAACTTTATTACACATCAACAAAAAAGTTTTCTAAAAATCGGTATAATTGTTCCATTGTACTTATTCTCCCGATTTACACACAATAAATCTGTCATTTTTACGTCTTAGCAACGAAAGGCAACTGCCAAACTTAGTGTTGAATGAAAATGAGAGAGGAATATGTTCGGGAGTACGACAAGAGAGGTTTATGTACATATATCTACCAGCAAATGTACAGGATGTGGCAAATGTATTGAAAGGTGCAAACACGGTGTTTTAAAATTGCGATATATCGACGAGAAAGCATACGCATGGCATGCATACCCGGGAAATTGTATCGGATGCGGCAAGTGTGCGAAGGCTTGTAAACAAAATGCAATAGAGATAACCGAACTGTCAGGTATAATGCAGGAAAGTTTCGATCAAATTATATAACAGATAGTTGGTCAAAGCATAATTACATATAGTTTTATGTGTTTAACAATACACTCGTTGCAAACATATTAATCTATCGTAAACATGAAACTCTGAGCAACACCTGCAACCCCATAACGTTACATGAGAAATACACTAAAACGCTATTATAAAATCATACCCGGTTTAACACTTAATTCGTAAGAAAATCCTGTTCTAAAGCAGGATTTTCTGTTTCTGAATGCTTTATATTATTGGGATAAACCAATATTATTGATATATTTGTAAAGCAATGGCATAAAGGTTTCCGGGGTCGGCAGACAATTCACAGGAGCAGTAAGAAAGCGAAATCACCATAACATCCGAATTACATATTTTGTACGGTACGCCGTACATTTATTGTATTTGCATAACACAAAAATTGTCACATATGAAACATTTTTTCAAACATGCAGCAGCATTACTGGCAATTATTTCCGCCACAGCCTGCGCAGAAAATAAAACATACGATATGGGAAGTTACGGTTACGATGCCGAATTCTTTAAAAAGAAAGGCATAAATTTTATCGAATTATCATCGCCGGACGGTAAACAGAAAGTAATGGTCATTCCGGCATATCAGGGACGAGTCATGACAAGTTCGGCCAATGGCAATGAAGGCAAAAGTTTCGGCTGGATAAACTATAAATTCATCGAAGAAGGCAAAACAAATCCACAATTCAATCCTGTCGGAGGGGAAGAACGTTTCTGGTTCGGCCCTGAAGGAGGTCCTTTTTCACTCTATTTCAAACCTGAAACGGAACAGATCTACTCAAACTGGTTGGTCCCGCCGGTAATAGATACCGAAACATGGGATATAACCTCACAAAACAGTGACAAAATAACTTTCGCAAAAGAGGCCAACTTGTCAAATGCATCTGGCTCAGAATTTACAATCGGCGTAGAACGGACTGTTTCACTGATGTCTGAAGCCGATATCCAAAAGATATTCGGATTTACTCCTTCTGCACAATTAAACTGTGTGGCATACAACACTGACAATAAAGTAACAAACAAAGGAGACGAACCTTGGACAAAAGAAAAAGGACTTGTATCGGTTTGGTTATTGGGTATGTTCAACCCTACTCCTACCACAACGGTCTTCATCCCATACAAAACCGATGCACAGGGAGTAATCGTAAACGATGAATATTTCGGCAAAGTTCCGTCCGACAGACTAATCGTTGACAACGGCATAATATATTTCAAAATAGACGGCAAATACCGAAGTAAAATAGGCATTCCTGCCGAGCGGGCAATGCCGCTATGCGGAAGTTACGATTCAAAAGAAAAAACACTCACTTTACTTTCCACGACCATTCCGTCCGAACCTACAAGCTACGTAAACGGACAATGGGGGCCACAAGACGACCCCTATAATGGAGATGTCATCAACTCATATAATGACGGTCCTACCGAAGATGGAACCATAATGGGGCCTTTCTATGAAATAGAAACATCTTCACCCGCTCTTGCTTTGGCTCCCGGTCAAACAGCTACACACATTCAGAGCGTTGCCCATATACAAGGAGATGAAACAGAAATAGCAAAAATAGTCAAATCCCTGTTCGGCATAGATTTAGACCAAATAACTTCGAAATTCAACAATTAATTAATATAACCTTAACCAAACACCTAAACATAAAACCTGAATCCCAAATGGAAAAACAACCTATTGTCCCCAAAGGGATAATTTTCCCTTTTATTCTTCTCACCACGCTTTTCTTTGCATGGGCGGTCCCAAACAATCTGACAGACACAATGTTAGCAGCATTCAAGCGAATCATGAGCCTGACGGACTCAAAAACGGCTTGGATACAAGTCGTATGCTACCTTTTAGGATACGGATGTTTCGCTATTCCAGGAGCGATGTTCATAAAAAAACATACTTACAAATCAGGAGTCATGCTCGGACTGGGGCTATATGCTTTAGGAGCGTTTTTGTTTTACCCTGCGATGCTCTCTGCCGAAATAAATATGGAACTCAGTTTTATAATGTATCTGTTTGCGATTTTTATTCTTTTCGCAGGCCTCTCCATTCTCGAAACCTCTTCCAATTCATACGTATATGCCATAGGACCTGAAGAATCAGCAACACAGAGACTTAACCTCGCTCAATCATTCAATCCTTTCGGAGCTATTACGGGAGTTGTAATAAGTCAGGTATTCGTACTGTCGCAACTAAATACCATGACTGCTGCTGAAAGAGCAGCTCTCGATTCAGAACAACTCGCTGAAATACAGGGAGCCGAACTTAATGCTGTAACATCGACATATATGGTATTGGGCCTTATTATGGTCGTTTTACTCATAGCATTCATGGTCACCAAAATGCCTAATCTGAAAGAAAACGACAAAAACGTAGATTTCATCGGAACTTTCAAACGATTGGTTAAAAATAAAAATTACGTCTGGGGAGTAGTAGCACAGTTCTTTTACGTAGGAGCTCAAATTGCAGTATGGTCTTTCGTAATAAGGTATGCCATGCAACAGTTACATTTCGATACCATCATTGCAAACCTCGGAGAATCGGCTTCATCCGACCAAATAATATATGCATTGAGACATGCAGAACCTGTCGCCGCAGGATTCTATTCGTTATGCAGTTTCATCGGACTGGATGCTCTGTTGCCACGCACGCCTGAACAGGCCGGAGCTACATATTACATAATGTCACTTGTACTGTTCGTAATTATGCGCTTCGTATGCACAGGACTGATGCGTTATTTCAAACCTTCAAAAATACTGACATCATTAGCCATTGCAGCCGTTATTTGCTGCTTGGGAGCAATGTTCGGCAAAGGAGCTACAGGTGTATACTTTTTAATGGGGATATCTGGATGTATGTCGCTTATGTTCCCGACAATATACGGTCAGGGAATTGCCGGACTCGGAGATGACACAAAAATCGGAGGAGCCGGCATGGTTATGGCAATAGCAGGTGCCGCTGTATTGACACAAATTCAAGGTATAGTATCGGATCAAGCAGGAAGTATAGTGATTGCATATATAGTTCCAGCAATAGCGTTTGCCATAATCGCTTATTATGGAGCATTCGTTGCAAACAAAACAAACGTATCGGAAAGTAAATAAAAGGTGACCTCCATTATGACAAAATACACTATCGGAATAGATTTCGGAACCGATTCTTGCCGTGCACTCGTAGTAAATACCTCAAACGGAGAGGAAATATCTACGGCAGTAGCAAATTATCCTCGCTGGAGGAAAGGATGGTACTGCAATCCCTCGAAAAACCAATATCGGCAACATCCGTTGGATTACACTGAAGCTATGGTTTCGGCTGTACAAAAAGCACTGCAACCACTTAGTAAAGAATCGAGAGAAAATATAGTCGGTATATGTTGTGACACTACCGGAAGTACTCCTGTTATCATAGATGCGAAAGGTATGCCATTAGCATTGACATCTCAGTTCGCAGAAAATCCGAATGCGATGTTCATACTATGGAAAGATCATACCGCTGTAGCTGAAGCGGACCAAATCAATGTTCTTGCAAAGGAATGGCCTGTAAATTATGCCATGTACGAAGGAGGAACATATTCATCGGAATGGGCATGGGCAAAAGTATTACATATATTAAAAACCGACCCGGAAGTTGCATCTGCGGCATATTCATGGGCTGAGCATTGCGACTGGATGGCAGGTTTGCTCACAGGGAACTGCACACCGGAGACAATGCCTCGCAGCAGATGTGCTGCAGGTCATAAAGCTATGTGGAACGCTGAATGGGGATTGCCGTCGGTCGATTTTCTGAGCAAGCTGCATCCCAAATTGGCAGAATTAAGGAATCATCTTTACACAGATACTATTACGGCTGACACTAAAGTTGGAACAATTACAAAAGAATGGGCCGAAAAACTGGGCGTCCCTGAAACGACAGTAGTTGCATCGGGTGCTATCGATGCTCATCTGGGAGCTGTAGGGTCAGGCATTTCCGAGGGAATTTTAGCCAGAATAATAGGGACATCAACATGTGACATCATGGTTGTATCGCCTGCAACTATAAACAGCAAATGCATAGATGGAATATGCGGACAAGTGGATGGCTCTGTAATCCCGGGATATATCGGTCTTGAAGCAGGACAGTCGGCTTTCGGAGACATATATGCATGGTTCAGGGATATAGTAGCATGGCCTTTGAAAAATATGATACCGGATTCGGCAGAAAAAGAACAGGTTATCGACAACATGATAAATAAGCTTATGGAGGAAGCGGCAAAAACAGAACCATCTGAAAACAGCATAATCGCTTTGGATTGGATGAACGGCCGTCGCACGCCGCATGCCAACCAGAACCTAAAGGGTATGATAACGGGCCTGACACTTGGAAGCAATGCCCCTATGATAATGCGGGCATTGGTCGAAGCTACGGCTTTCGGGTCCAAACGTATAGCGGATCATTTTGAAAAGGAAGGAATTCGTATAAACTCCATAATAGCCACCGGAGGAATAAGTAAAAAGGCCCCGTTTGTAATGCAGACAATGGCAGACGTAATGGACATGCCGATAAAAGTGATACGTTCGGGACAGACGTGTGCTCTTGGAGCAGCGATGTGTGCAGCAGTAGCTGCAGGAATATACTCAACTGTCAGCGAAGCGCAAAAGGCAATGGCTCCTGACATAGAAGCCACATACGCTCCTGACCCGACAAAACGCAGCATTTATAAATCTCTCTATGAAAAATATCTTAAGTTGGGAGAGTTCGAACAAGATTTACAATCAACGTAAAAAATTAATTATTAGTTTCAGTAACTTACTTCTCTTGTTCGTGAATATTCCATTACATAATTGTAATAAATACGCGAGGGCCGATCATTATAATCGGTCCTCGCTTCCTAGAAACAACACGCAAAAGCTGAAACTACAATTATTTTATTATCCATTGGCATTCGGTTTAACAATCAAACAATAACCCATATCCAAATAAAACGGATAATAAGAAAAGTCTCTGAAACATAAAAGCTATTTATATACAATAAGCAGGGGGCTTTGTTAACAAAGCCCCCTGCTTATTCAATTCTATTTTAAACTAATTCTTTCGACGTGACACAATTTAACATCAGACATCAAAAGAGACAAGCCTATTAATCAACGGAACAGTTGTCTATGAGAATCGGCAAGGCGAGGCATTGCCCCATTATGCTGGCATACGTATGCTGAAACCTCAACCGCAAGTTGATGTGCATTTTCGACACTTTCTCCCGCAAGATAGGCTGCAGTAAAAGCTGCAGTAAAGGAATCTCCAGCTCCCACAGTATCGGCGACATGTACTTTAGGCGTTGGTTGGAAATAAGTCTTGTCAGCGGTAAAAACATAACTGCCATCAGCACCTTTAGTCAAGACAACAAGCTTAAGTGAATAACGTTCCCGCAATATATTACATATCTCCGTTTCATCCCCATTTATACCGAAAAGTTTAGATACCGTTACAACCTCCTCATCATTTATTTTCAACATATTCGACATATTCAATGATTCTTCTATAATCTCTTTGGTATAAAAATGTTGACGTAAATTTATATCAAATATTTTCAACGCATCGGAAGGCATCGAACTGATAAACTTCCTTATCGTATTGCGAGAAACCTCACTACGTTGAGCAAGAGACCCGAAACATACGGTTTGGGTATTTTGGGCAAGATTTTCGGTACGTGACGTAAATGGAATATTATCCCATGCCACATTCTGTGTAATTTCATATGCCGGCACCCCTTTATCATCAAGAGTCACTTGCACCGTTCCAGTAGGATAATCCACCACATCAATAAGATATTTCATCTCTTTTGCACGCAAACTGTCCAAAACCTCTTTACCTAAAGGATCATCACCGACAGCACTCAATGCATAACCGTCATAACCGAATTGAGAGACATGGTATGCAAAATTGGCAGGAGCACCTCCCAACACTTTCCTTTCCGGAAAAACATCCCATAAAATCTCACCTATACCTACGACAATAATATTACTGTTCATATTTTTTTAAGATTTTTTCATACTGAAAGTCAAGAATATCAGATATGCAACCGCTATTAACAATATGGCCAGAGCTCCATCCTGAGATGCAACGGCATCCGAAGCCACACCCATCACCAAAGGGAAAACAGTTCCGCCAATAAGTCCCATTACCATAAGAGCAGAAGCCTCGTTCTTTTTTTCAGGCATCGAAAGCATTGCGCTAGATAAAATAACCGGGAATATATTGGAATTTCCCAATCCGATAAGAGCTACACACACATATATCATATTCAAGCTATTAAAGAAAAACAGTCCGATAAAAGCCACAGCCATCATAGCGACACTGGTTCCAAAAACAGCTTTTTGCGAAAAACGTGCCAATAAGAATGAACCCACGAAACTACCTGTTGTTCTGAATATAAAATAAAGACTCACAACAAGCCCCGCTTTTTCCAACGGCATGGCAAGACGCTCTATTAAAACCTTGGGAGCAGTCAAATTGAATCCTACATCTATTCCCACATGACACATCACCCCAATAAAAGAGAGCAATATAAGTTTATTACCCAATAATGAAAAACATTCAAGGAAAGTAGATCCTTTGGCACTATCCTCTTCCGTATCATCATTTTCTTTTATATGTGTCAATCCGAGAAGAACGGTTGCCAGAATTGCGACAACCATAAATATCGGGAACAACAGTTTCCAATTACCGAAATATGTAGCTGCCCAACCCGCTATAATAGGAGCTAGGAAAGAAGCTATCGCTTTCACAAATTGTCCGAAAGTGATATTGCTGGCCAGTTTTTCTTTACTTACTATGTTCGAAAGCAACGGATTTATCGAGACCTGCAAAAGAGTATTACCTATACCCAACAGGCAAAACGAAACCATCATAATTGCAAAACTGTAACCTATAACAGGGAGCAAAAGCGACACAGCCGTAACAATCAAACTAACTATAACTGTTTTACGCCTACCTATACGGTTCATCAAAAGTCCCGTGGGAATGGAAAGGACCAGGAACCACAGAAACACCATGGAAGGCAACAAATTTGCAAGCGTATCAGAAAGATTAAAATCGCTTTTGACATAATTGGTAGCAATACCCACCAAGTCCACAAACCCCATAACGAAGAATGCGAACATTACGGGAATAA
>CASFSC010000079.1 GCA_949296995.1 uncultured Alistipes sp.
GGTCGCTTCCGGTCGTTTTGGGGTGACAGCCACCTATCTTGTGAATGCCGATGAAATTCAAATTAAAATAGCACAAGGGGCCAAGCCTGGTGAAGGAGGCCAATTGCCGGGATTTAAGGTCGATGAGGTTATTGCACGTACCCGTCATGCAATATCAGGTATTTCTCTTATATCTCCGCCGCCGCATCACGATATATACTCTATTGAGGATTTGGCTCAACTTATTTATGACTTGAGGAGCGTGAATCCACGTGCCAGAATCAGTGTGAAACTGGTTGCTGAAAGTGGAGTGGGAACTGTCGCAGCTGGAGTTGCAAAAGCCAAAGCTGATGCCATTACTATTAGTGGATGTGAAGGTGGAACGGGTGCTAGTCCGATGAGTTCTATTCGTCATACAGGTGTATCTTCAGAAATAGGGCTGTCTGAAGTACAACAAACTTTGGTGATGAATGGACTCAGATCGAGGGTTGTATTGCAAGTCGACGGACAGGTCAAAACAGGACGTGACATAATAATCGAAGCGTTGTTGGGCGCTGAAGAGTTCGGGTTTGCTACAAGTGCCTTGATAGTGTTGGGATGCGTGATGATGCGTAAATGTCATATGAATACATGTCCTGTGGGAGTAGCCACACAGAATCCTGAATTGCGTAAGAAATTCAGAGGTGATGCAGATTATCTTGTCAATTTCTTTACATTCCTTGCGCAGGAAGTTCGTGAAATTCTTGCAGAAATGGGATTTACTTCGTTAGACCAAATTGTCGGACGTGCAGATCTGCTGGTTGAAAAACCTGCAACGGGAATATCTAAAATAGATAAAGCTGATTTCTCAAAAATCCTTGCTGGAGCCAGGTTCGTGGGCGAAAAAGATTTGCGTAAGTTGACAGGAAATAGCAAATGTCAAATTTCGGGAATTAATACCAAACTTTTAAATGCTTATAAAGCGGGAATAGAATCGATAGAATTACCTGTAAACAATACTGATCGTGCAGTAGGTGCAACTCTTGCTGGAGAAATAGCATTGAAATTCGGAGACAATGGACTGCCGGAAGATTCTTTTACTGCAACGTTCCATGGTTCGGCAGGTCAAAGTTTCGGTGCATTCCTTGCGAAAGGAGTTACTTTTATTCTGCGAGGTGAAGCTAATGACTATTTGGGTAAAGGACTCTCTGGCGGTAAGATTATAGTTGCTCCGGCAGAAGGTTCTGCATATGATTATGGTAAGAATGTTATAGCAGGTAATACACTTATGTATGGGGCAACATCTGGCGAAGTTTATATAAACGGATGTGTCGGAGAACGTTTTTGTGTTAGAAACAGTGGAGCAATGGCTGTTGTGGAAGGAACGGGAGAGCACTGTTGCGAATATATGACAGGAGGATTGGTTGTCGTATTGGGATATACAGGACGTAATTTCGGGGCCGGGATGAGTGGCGGTATAGCTTATGTATGGAATAAGGATGGTGATTTCGATTCCCGTTGTAACATGGAAATGATAGAATTGTCACTTGTCGATAATAAAGCTGACAGAGATGAGTTGATGGAAATGATTGAAAAACATTATCGATATACGGGCAGTACTGCTGCTAAAGCCATTATGGATGACGAAAGTTTGCTGAATCACTTTATCAAAGTGACTCCGATAGAGTATAAAAAGTTGCTTCACGAAAAGCAGATGGAAGCATTGCAACAACGAATTTCAGAAGTTCAAAAAGATTACTAGTTTATGGGAAATTATAAGGCATTTTTAAGTATTGCACGTAAAGAGGCAGGTTATCGTCCTGTACATGAGCGTATAAATGATTTTGGTGAGGTAGAACAGACTTTATGTGAAAAGGACAGAATGGAACAGGCTTCCAGATGTATGGATTGTGGCGTTCCGTTTTGTCATTGGAGTTGTCCGCTGGGTAATCGTCAGAGTGAGTGGCAAGATTTGGTATATAGAGGAGAATGGCAGAAAGCATATGAAAATTTGCAGGAAACTGACGATTTCCCTGAATTTACAGGGCGTGTATGTCCTGCATTATGTGAAAAAGGTTGTGTGTTGAACCTGCATAGCGAACCTGTCACTATTCGTGAAAATGAGGCAGCCATTATCGAAAAGGCCTTTTCTGAAGGGTATGTGAAACCTTTGAACTCAGTGAGGAAAAGTGGCAAACGTGTGGCAGTTATAGGGTCCGGTCCTTCCGGATTGGCTTGTGCCAATCAGTTAAGTCAAAAAGGTCATGCTGTAACTGTTTTCGAAAAAGATGAAACTGTTGGGGGATTATTACGTCTGGGTATTCCTGATTTTAAGCTTAATAAAAGTGTTATAGACCGCAGACTTGATATCATGAGACAGCAAGGAGTAGAGTTCGAATGTAATGCTCCGATAAGTACTATTCCTGAGGGATTTGATGCCGTATGTATTGCTATCGGCTCAGGTGTTCCTCGCGACCTTAAGGCTGAAGGAAGAGAATTGAAAGGCATTCATTTTGCACTGGATTTCCTTAAAAACCAAAATAGGGCGGTTGCTGCCCGTTGGGTAGTAGACGATAATGATCCTTTGTCGGCAAAAGGTAAGAATGTTTTGGTAATAGGAGGGGGTGATACGGGTTCCGACTGCGTGGGAACGGCAATACGTCAGGGAGCATTGTCTGTTACCCAGATAGAGATTATGCCTAAACCACCGGTGGGCGTAAATCCGGATACCCCATGGCCATATTATCCCAATATTTTGAAAACTTCATCTTCGCATAAGGAAGGGTGTATACGTCGTTGGTCTCTTGCAACGGAACGGTTTATCGGTAAAGAGGGGGCTGTTTGCGGCGTAGAAGTAAAGTCTACTGAAACAGGACACATTGAAGTTATCGATGCTGAATTGGTTTTATTGGCAATGGGATTTGTGCATCCTGTGCAGTCAGGGTTGGTGGAAAGTCGTGATTTTGAACTCGATGCCCGTAAAAATATTGCAAGTGATGGCGGTGGACAAACCTCTGTGCCGGGAATTTTTGTGGCTGGCGATGCAACCAACGGAGCAAGTTTGGTCGTGAGGGCCATCGCATCGGGGCGGAAGGCAGCCAAGGCCATAGATGAATATCTTCGTCATAATTAATTCATAGTACAACAATGAGTATATAGAGGAAAAATTCATTTGTGTATATTGAATAAAAATTTATAAGATGTACGTGTCATGGGTTTAGCCTGCTTTTGAAGCAAGTTTGAATTTGCATTCACCTGAAAGAGTTTGTATATAATTATTATTTATATGATTTCGCCCCTGGTAAAACAATTTTGCCAGGGACGATTTTTATGTTGTCGTTTATGTGCTTTTGCTTAAGATTACTTGTCAATTAAGGCTAATTCGACGGATGAAAATAAGCAAATCATCAGTAAATCTTGGTGTTTTTATAGAAGTATGTTTATGTATGCCGGGTGATGCGATATCTGTTTGTTTTATTATTGTCAAATTTGACGGATTAATGAAAAAAGTTTTATAATTACCTCGTGGCAAGCGTAAATATATGTTGTCAGAATCGTGTTTTTCTCCGGAAATAACGGTGCATGCGTATCCCAGTACATAATCTCTTTTCAAATTCGCCAAAGAGGAAAAAACAATATGTGGATTGTCAATCCATTGTATTGCCGTATAGTCGGGTGTCAGGGTCCAAAATGGCAATGTGTCGAATAATGTGCGGATAGCCGGCAGATATTCTGCTCCGGGAGCTTTGTAAGTCGAATCGTCTATACCTTCACATCCATCCCATGAATGTAGCGTCCAAAATACTCCTGACATATTGAATATCCACGATTGTTTGCGACGATGTATTCCGTCGTTATTGTGATGACGCTGTTCACGTCCAGTCTCATTTATAAACGCAGGTTTCCCGTGTGATCGAAGATTACGTGCAACAGACTGATACCAATATTTCAAATGATTCATGTTGTATGATTGTGGATTGTACGAACCGGAAGTTATGTCAGATCGTCGTGGCGTGGATCCCGTACAGGAGTGTCCTATTGCAATTCCTATCCATGGTTCGTAAGTTAGAGCAGCATTGTCTGTTGTGCCATCAGATGTGCAAACGGCCCGTTTGAACCTGTCATGGTTGACAAAATAAGTTCCCGCAGCTCTCTGAAAATCAATGTTTTTTATGTATTCATTCTGTATTTCCCATGTTAAAATGTTTGAATAACGCCCGAGTCGGTTGAGTACGTATTTCCAATATTTGCGTTGTGTATCGATGTCATTTGTAGTGGGGCGTACTGACCCATACAAACATAAATCTATCCCTATGCCCATTTTGCCAGCCAATGTGATTCGTCGTTCCACTTCATCCCAATATGGCTTATTGAATGTGTCGTAGTCCGGGTTTTCACGTGTTCCTCCCCATGGCCAAAGGTCTATACCTATGGTTTCGTAAAAATAGGAACATTCGAGGGCTACTCGAATGACATTTACTCCTTCTTGACGAGCTTTACGTAGAAAAGCTTCCGGATTTTTGCACCCGAAAAACATCCATGCCGTTTTGTTGATGATGAACAGATAATTGCCGTTTGCATTACGGAAATGATATGGGTAGGTTTTGTCTACTGAATATGGACTGTCCCATGGCGCTGAAAATTTTACCGGAGATGCAGCATCTGCATATTGGCAGGTGAAAATCAAAATAAGAGTGTAAAATAATCCTGCACTGCGTAAGATTATTGAACCTGTATTGCTTTTCATATGACAGATGTTTTAGAACGATGGGTTAATAAACGGATTCAATGGCTTAACTAAAATATGAAATTTATCTGTAATGTACAAAAACTTGCACATTATCAATTATATATATTCCGATGATTTGAATTCTATGAACTGTTGTATGATGCAAAAGAAAAGGTGTGTGGAATAATATGGAAAACTGATTGGTTGCGAGATTAAACAGAGTTTTCGGTTTATGACTGTCTATTGTTTTCTATAGTTTCTGTACGAAATGTTGAATTAGATTTTACTTTAACTGTCTTAGTTGGAATTTTTTTGATTTTTTCAGATATAAATCGTTTTTATCTGGCTGTCGCAATTTTCAGGATGCTTTTTTATTAATGAATAGGCGTGAAATCTTTGTGCATCTTTTTGCAATAATGTGAATGTTTCGCGATTCGGAATAGTGTTTGTTTTATTTGTTGTTGTCTGTTGCGCGAAAATTTTAAAATGGGAAATAGTCTGAAATTAAAATTCAAATAAATTTATCTATAGATTGAAAATAATAAAATGGAAGTAAAGAAGTAAGTCTGTATGTGAATTTGTGTCGGGGTACCGGGATTCGAACCCGGGACCTCCAACTCCCGAAGCTGGCGCGCTAACCGGACTGCGCTACACCCCGAACACTATAGAAAAGAGAAAGCCCACATCTTCCTATGCGGGCTTTTGTCGGGGTACCAGGATTCGAACCTGGGACCCCCTGCTCCCAAAGCAGGTGCGCTAACCGGACTGCGCTACACCCCGAGACTCTTCGTTTGTATTTGTAAGAACGAGTGCAAAAGTAATACTTTTTTTCGAATTACAAACCTTTGGGAGAATAATTTTTATTTTTTATTGAGCCTGATATATTATAACATTGCTATTGGGTAAGTCCGGTATATATAATTTGCCGTTGCTGTATGCAATACGTGCAGGTCCGTCGAGCTTGATGCCGAGGTCGATAGGAACCATCGCTTTAGTGGCAAAATCATAATATCCTACTTCACCGTTAACCCAACTGGTGTAATATAATTTCGTGCCATCTTCATTCAATGCAAGTCCGTCGTATTGCCCGGCTTTATCTGTGAGTTTTGTTATCTCCGGCGTATTTATGTCTTCGATCACATAAATTACATTGTCTTCCGTCGTAATGCCATCGGCAGGGTAGGACGCAATATACATCGTGTTTCCGTTTATTACTATACCGTTTGCTCCCGGTACGTTTGTGTAAAATGTCAGTGCGGATGAATCTACTGCTTCTCCTGGATTGATATCCAAAGAATATATGTTGCCGCTATTGGTTACTGTGATGAAAAGACGGTTGCCGCTGGCCGCAATGTCGTTTACGAAAATGTCTCCTTCGGGAAATGAAATTACTTGAGGCGCAACCGACAGAGAATCCATATTGTAAACAACCAATTTATTTACGTCTGCAATGAAAAGACGGTTGTCTTTGATCAAAGTGCCTTTAGGCGCTGATAAAACACCGCTTGCAGGAATAAGGGTAGAGGTGGTCGTATCTGATATTATGGCAATATATCCTTGTCCTTCCGTGTTGAGAGGATTGAGCTCTTCACCTCCGAAATTGGGAACAATGATTCTGTCGCTGTCTATCAGAACGCTTTCGCAAAATTTAAGACCGTCACCTATAACGGTGGTTTGAGATATGACTTTGGATTTATTATTGCCACAGGATGCAATAGCAACCGATATGGCGAAAAGAATAAACAGTTTTTTCATAATATTCTAAATTATATATGTGTTTTCAAATTAAATTGTCTCGTTTTAAAGTTCCTCGAAAATATGGCGATAATCTTCTTTCGGTTTGGCCAGATATGTGTGGAACCCGAATTTTTTGCCGGCTTCTATATTGGCTGCTGCATCATCTATAAACAAAGTCTCTGCCGGATTTACACCTTGTGCAATAATTTGTTTGAAAATTTCATCATGAGGCTTGACGGCATGCATCTCATACGAAAGAAACAATTTGTCGAAATAATCTTCAATGTTCAAACCGCGGCTGGTGAAAAAGTGTTCTTTTACGTATGGAAATACTATCGCATTGGTGTTGCTTAACATGTAAACTTTATATCCCTTGGCCCGCAAGTCGAGCAACATCGGAAGTTTGTAGGGAGCAATCCCTTCAATGATATTATATAAGGCATTATTAATCTGTTCGCCTGTAACAGTAGGACATAACGTTTCTCTTATCTCTTTATACAGTTCCTCGGGAGTGATCGTCCCTTCCTCCAGTTTTAAAAATATGCCTGATTGTATGTATGGATCAATAATTTTTCCAATGTCTTCACATCCAATGGCTTTAAAGCCATCCCAGCAAGCCTGCATATTTAAATCCAGCAGTACTCCACCCATGTCGAAAAGAAGGTTTTTTATCTTTTTCATAATTATTAGAACTGTTTGTGGGGCAAATGTAAATAGTTTGGATGGAAAATTCAATTTGTTTCAATAAATTTGGTACAGGGATTGGTACGGTAAAATGTAAATATATAGAAAGATATATGTCAAAAAATAATATTTTATATAGAATTTATGTATTTTATCGTGATGGATTCCGTAGTATGACTTTGGGACGAACATTATGGTTGATAATATTGCTTAAACTTTTTATAATGTTTGTTATATTAAAAATTTTCTTTTTCCCGAATATACTTGGCAAATTTGATAGCGATGTCGAAAAAGGCGAATATGTAAAAGAACAGCTTATAAATCTAAAAGATAACTGATTATGATTCTTGCTTCTACCGAATTAATGGATGTGGTCGACTGGTCTCGGGCACAGTTTGCTATGACAGCCATATATCATTGGCTTTTTGTCCCTTTAACTCTTGGTCTCGGGTTTCTGTGTGCTTTTATGGAAACAATATATTATAAAACGGGCGATGAGTTTTGGAAACGTACCACTAAATTCTGGATGCGTATCTTCGGAGTAAATTTTGCAATCGGAGTAGCTACCGGACTGATTCTTGAATTTGAATTCGGAACAAACTGGTCCAATTATTCACATTTTGTCGGAGATATTTTTGGAGCCCCTTTGGCAATAGAAGGTATTATGGCTTTTTTCCTCGAGGCAACTTTTGTCGCGGTTATGTTTTTCGGATGGAATAAAGTCTCAAAAGGTTTTCATCTGACGGCAACCTGGATGACAGCTATTGGTGCCAATCTTTCAGCCCTGTGGATTCTTGTGGCAAATGCATGGATGCAGGATCCTGTAGGAATGACTTTCAATGTCGAAACTGCCCGTAATGAAATGACCTCTTTCTGGGAAGTTTTGTTCTCTCCGGTTGCCATGAATAAATTTGTCCATACGGTAACTTCCGGTTTTGTTTTGGCTTCGGTTGTGGTTATTGGTATTAGTTCATGGTTCTTACTCAAAAAACGGGAACAGAATATGGCATATAAAAGCATTAAGATTGCGGCTGTTTTCGGTTTGATCAGTTCGTTGGCTCTTGCATATACGGGAGATGGATCAGGAGTTCAGGTTGCTCGTACCCAGCCTATGAAGCTGGCTGCTATGGAGGGACTCTATGACGGGCAGGAGGGTGCCGGACTGACTGTGATTGGGTTGTTGAGACCTGAAAAAGAACGGACTAATAATGAAAATCGTTTTTATTTCGATTTCGAGATACCTAAAATGTTGTCATGGCTCAGTTTCCGTGATGGAGATGCTTTTGTGCCCGGAATTAACGATCTTGTCAATGGTAATTCTGAATATGGAATGTTGTCAGCTTCCGAAAAAATGGAACGGGGTAGGGTAGCTATCAATGAACTTGCTGTTTACAGGGATGCTAAAAAAGCGGGAGATAAAGAAACTATGGCGGCCATAGCTGACAAGTTTAATCCAGCAACTCCGACCGGTAAGGAATTTGTAGATAATTATTATCGTTATTTTGGGTATGGATATCTTTCTAACCCTACAGATATTATCCCTAATGTACCTTTGGTATTCTATCCGTTTAGAATTATGGTCGGTTTAGGATGCTATTTTATACTCTTTTTTGTTATGGCGTTAGTGTTTTATTATCGTAATTTACTCGACAAATACAGGTGGATGCAATGGCTTGCCATAATTTCAATACCATTGGTTTATCTTGCCTCGGTTTCGGGATGGGTCGTTGCCGAGGTGGGACGTCAGCCATGGACCATACAAGATCTTTTGCCGGCTGTGGCATCGGTTTCAAAACTTAATCCTGCTTCGGTAAAGGTTACCTTCTTCATATTTGTGATACTATTTACGACACTGCTGATAGCAGAACTTATGATAATGTTCAAACAGATAAAATTAGGTCCCGATACCGATAAAAAACAGTAAAAATCATGGATACTTATATGTTACTTCAACACTATTGGTGGTTTATAATTTCACTTTTGGGCGCTCTGTTGGTATTTTTACTTTTCGTGCAGGGTGGACAGGGTTTGCTCTATGTAATCGGTAAAACTGAAGAGGAGCGCAATATGATAGTTAATTCTCTCGGACGTAAATGGGAATTGACTTTTACGACACTTGTAACTTTCGGAGGCGCTTTTTTCGCTTCGTTCCCCTTATTTTACAGTACCAGTTTCGGAGG